>CAYSVE010000110.1:0-11767 GCA_964434365.1 uncultured Anaerolineaceae bacterium
CGATGGCGTTGTACAGTGCCGGCACACCCATGAACAGCGCCGGCTTGTACGTGTCGATGGTGTCTAGCAGGTCGGGGATGTCGCGCGGGTTGGGCACGAGGTAAATGGGTGCACCCTTGCCCACCGCGAAGCTCAACACCGCGACCAAGCCAAATACATGGAACATCGGTATCGCGCCGAGGAAGCTGTCCGGGTCGTCGTGGGTGCCGAGGTAGGCGTCGCACTGCATCGAATTCGCGTCCATCGCCGCATGGGTGGCCATCGCCGCTTTGCTGACACCCGTCGTGCCGCCAGTGTACTGGAACAGCGCCGTGTCGGTCGACTTAACCGTGACATTCGGCTTCTGGCCGTGGTAGGTGCCCAGCACATCCTGGAACCACAGGTCATTCGCGTCGAGCGACTCCACGAAGTGGCCGTCCTTCTTCTCCCGTGTGAGCGTGAACAGAATCTTCGGTAGCCCGGCGAAGTACTCCTTGATGTTCGCGACGATCACGCGCTCGATTTGGGTCTCGGCCTGGATGTCCTTCACCTGCTCGTAAAACGCCGATAGCACAATCGCGATTTTCGCGTCGCTGTCGTTAAGTTGAAACTGCATTTTGCCGGGTGGGTAGGTGGGGTTCGTCGCAGCGACCGTGCCCCCGGCCTTCAACGTTGCGTAAAACGCAACCACAAATGCGACGCAATTTGGCATCACCCGCGCGACGCGGTCGCCGTGCTTCAGGCCCATGTCGATGAAGGCCGCCGCGAGGGCATCGCTGGCGCGGGCGTGTTCGCCGTAGGTCACCGTTGTGCCCAGGCGACCAAGCTTGCCGAGAATCGACGGCAGGCGTGTGCTCGTTACCAGGGCAGGGGAACTTGGGTCCTTCTGGGCGGCTTGCCGCAGCTGGTCCGGCAACGAAATATCCGGGTAGTCGATGCTTTCTGGCACCCACGGGTCGTACATCTTCGTCCAGTGGCGATCAGCATAGGTCGTCATGAGAGGTGTATCTCCATAATCAAATTTTAATTCGATTGCTTTTTGGCATCAGTATAGTTGGCTACTCAGCCGGGCGTCAATCACGATTACCGCACGATAAACCAATATCGTTAGATTTTACGTAAGAGCCGCCTCGCCTTTATCAGATTCTCCAGCTTTCGGGAATCTTAGCCGGTTGCCCGTCGTGCGTAATGCAGATGTGAGTCGTCTCGCCGCTCACGCAGCGCTCACCGGTGTCGGCATGCAGCACTTCGTAGCCAAAACGCACCATGCGGCTGCGCAACTCGTTTACCCACGTGCGCACGGTCGCGCGCTGCCCATACACCATCGACCTGTGATAGCGTAAGTTCACCCCCGTGACCGCAAGGTAGTAGCCCTCGGCCTGCATGTCTGCATAGTTGTGGCCTCGCTGGCGCAGATACTCGCTGCGGCCCTCCTCCAGCCACACGATGTAGCTGGCATGGTGCACGACCTGCATCGCGTCGGTTTCGGCGTAGCGGACGTAGAAGGTGTTTTCGGCTACGAAATGTTCGTCGGACATGGTGCTCCTGCTATTCCGGTTGATGGCGGCGGCGCAGTTCCGCCTCGACATCGGCAAGCGATAGGTCCAGTTGGGCCATCAACACGAGTGTGTGGTAAAACAGATCACTCAGTTCGCCGATTTGCTCGTCGCGGCCCTGGCCCAGCGCGGCAACGATCACCTCCGTCGCCTCTTCACCGACCTTCTGTGCAATCTTATTAACCCCCGCATCGAGCAAACGGTTCGTGTAGCTGCCCGCTTTTGGTGCTTTTTTACGTTCCGCAATAATGCGCTCTAGCTCGTCGAGCATCTCAGGCATAGGGTTCCTCCGCTGTGCTAAACGCGCCCACATCGCGGAAGAAGCACGAGGTCTCGCCGGTGTGGCAGGCCGGGCCTGCTGGCTCCACGAGCGCGAGCAGGGTATCGCCGTCGCAGTCGATGCGTAAATCGACCACGCGCTGGACGTTGCCGCTGGTCGCACCCTTGTGCCACAGTTCCGCGCGGCTGCGGCTCCAGAAGACCGTTTCACCGGTACGCACCGTCGCGCGGAGTGAGTCCGCGTTCATGTACGCCATCATGAGTACCTGTTTCGTCGTCGCGTCCTGCACAATCGCCGGGACGAGGCCGTCGGCGCTCCACTTCACCCGTTCGATGAGTGCGTCCGCGTTAAGATTCGTTGTCTTCATATTCCCAGCCTGTGAGGCGAACCGGCACACCCTCGCCGTCGAGGTAAGTTTTCAGGTCGCCGACGCGCAATTCGTTGAAGTGGAACAACGACGCGGCCAGGGCTGCATCGGCATTGCCGTCGGTGAGCGCCTCGGTGAAGTGCTCCTTCGCGCCCGCGCCGCCGCTCGCAATCACGGGGATGTTCACCGCATCGGCGATGGCACGCGTCAGGTTGATATCGTAGCCGCTTTTGGTGCCGTCGCGGTCCATACTCGTGAGTAAAATTTCGCCCGCACCGCGTTTTTCGACTTCCCGCGCCCACTCGACGGCGCGCTTGTCGGTCGGCACGCGCCCACCGTTGATGTGGACAATCCACTCACCGTCGACCAGCTTTGGGTCGATGGCGACGACGATGCACTGGCTGCCGAAAGCCCACGCCCCATCGCTGATGATTTGCGGGTTCTTCACGGCGGCACTGTTGATGCTCACCTTGTCTGCACCTGCGAGCAGTGTCGCGCGGATGTCCTCCACCGTGCGGATGCCGCCACCCACACAATATGGGATGAAAATCGTCTCGGCGACTTTGCGTACCATATCCAGCGTGGTGTTACGAGCCTCGTGGCTCGCAGTAATATCGAGGAAAACCAGTTCGTCTGCGCCTTCGCGGTCGTAGACGGCGGCCTGTTCTACCGGGTCGCCTGCATCGCGCAAATCGAGGAAGTTCACGCCTTTGACGACGCGCCCGTTCATAACATCGAGGCAGGGGATAATGCGTTTTGCCAGCATGGCTAGTGTATACCTCCCTCAGCGGCTTTTAGTGCGTCCGACAATTGCAATTTGCCCTCGTACAGCGCCATGCCGATGACCGCGCCGTGAACCGCGCCGCTGGTAGCTAGTTCTGTGATTTCGTCGGTGGTGGTCACGCCACCACTCGCGATGACCTCCAGGCCAGTTTCGCGCCCGAGGTCGATTGTCGCCTCGAGGTTGACGCCGGTAAGGTTCCCATCGCGGCTTACGTCGGTGAAAAGGGCATAGCGCACACCCTTCTCTGCCATTTTGTTGCCGAGTTCCGTCGGCGTGATGTTCGATTTTTCCGTCCAGCCGTGGGTCGTGACGAGGCCGTCGCGGGCGTCGAGCGCGACGGTAATCGCGTCGGCACCGAACTGCTTCACGGCAATCGCCACGACCTCGGGTTCCTTCACTGCGACTGTACCCAGCACCACCCGCGAGGCCCCCCGTTGCAACGCCTGTTCGATGTCGGCAAGGGTGCGAAGGCCGCCACCGAACTGCACCTTCACCCCGAGTTTCGCCATGTCGGTGAGGATGCGGCTGTTCGTCTCGGCACCAGCAGCGGCGAACGCGCCATCCAGGTTCACAACGTGTATCCAGTTGGCACCGGCGTCTAGCCAACCCCGTGCCGTGGAGAGTGGATCATCGCTGAAGGTGGTTTGGCGTGTGGGGTCGCCTTCGCGTAGGCGCACGACATGGCCGCCACGTAGGTCGATCGCTGGGTAAATCTGCATGCGTTAAAGCTCCAGGAAGTTCTTCAGAATTCGCAGGCCGGTGCGTTGGCTCTTCTCCGGGTGAAACTGCACCCCGTAGATGTTATCGCGTTGCACCCCGGCGGCGAACGGCTGGCAATAATTCACACGGATGAGCGTGTCGGCGTCATCGGCGGGGGCGCAGTAGTAGCTATGCACGAAGTACGCGTAGCTTTCATCTGGCAAGTCGCGAACAAGGTCGTTCTCGCGGGTGAGTTCCAGCCGGTTCCAGCCCATGTGCGGCACCTTGTAGCCCGGCGTATCATCGAAGCGTGTCACACGCCCCGGCAGCACGCCAAGGCCCTCGTGGTTGCCCATCTCGTCGCTGCACTCGAACAGAAACTGCATCCCCACGCAAATGCCGAACAGCGGTGTGCCTGCGGCGGCGGCCTCACGAATCGGCTCGACGAGGCCCTGCGCCTTTAGCTGTTGCATCCCGGCACCGAAGGCCCCCACGCCCGGCAAAATGATCTTCTGTGCGCCCTCAAGGTCTTCGGGAGAGCGCACCAGTTGCACATTTTCGGCCTTCAGGTGGCCCAGCGCGTGCAGCACACTGCGGAGGTTGCCCGCGCCGTAATCGATTACTGCTAGCATGTTATGCCTTCGCCTCCTGGCCCCGCGTCCAGTCGATATAAAAACAGACCCCGCGCGGTGCGGGGCCTGTAGGGTGTGCGACACGATCTGTGCAGGACGGGCTACACCAACACCGGGGTGTGATTGGGGTGACCGTGATGGTGGTGGGTGGTGTTGTTGAACATCGTCTTATCGTAGCCTTGCCGTCCCTTGCGAGGGCAGTATAACAGGCCTCGCTGCATGTTACAATTCCTCTCGAGAAATTCGCATCGGAGTGAGGGAAAACGGGAGACGATGATAGCACTGCTCACCGATTTTGGTACAAAAGACCACTATGTCGGCGTGATGAAAGCTGTGATGAAGGGCATCCGCCCGCAGGCCGAGTTTGTCGATATTACGCACGACATCCCGCCACAGGACGTGCGCGCTGCCGCCTTTACGTTGATGAACGTCGTGCAGTACTTCCCCAAGGGGACGGTTTTTCTGGTGGTCGTTGACCCCGGCGTGGGGACGCAGCGCCGGCCGGTCATCGTATGGACGAAAGACTACACGTTCATCGCGCCCGATAACGGCGTGCTCAGTTATGCCCTCCGCGGTACCGACTACACGGCTACCACGCTCAGCAACCCAGGCTACCGCTTGAAGTCGGTGAGCAACACCTTCCACGGGCGCGATATTTTCTCGCCGGCGGCGGCCCACGCCGCGAACGGTGTTACCGATTTCGGCGAGCCGCTGGGCCAACTCACATTGCTGCTGCCACCAAAGCTGGAAATCGGCAATGACCGTGTGATCGGGGAGGTGATCTACATCGACCACTTTGGCAACCTCATCACGAGCATCGGGCCGATGTACTGGCACGACGAGGACATGCTCCACCTACAGCCCGATGGCTTCCCGGTCGCGACGCATCTCTCGGCAGGCCACACCACCGTGAACGTGGGACGGCACACCTTCGATGGCATTCGCATGACGTTTCGCTCGGTCGAGGTGGGCGAGGCCGTCGTGTTGGTCGGCAGCAGCGGTTACCTCGAAGTCGACATCAACGCGGGGCACGCTGCGCAAGCCCTTGCCGTGCCCGTAGGGGACCCAGTGTCGCTTATTTTCGAGGAGGCGTAGCGATGGAACAGTTCGTAATCGAAGGGGGCAAGCCATTGCGCGGCGAAATGACCCCCGGCGGCAACAAAAACGCCGCCACGAAGATGATCCCCGCGTGTTTGCTGACTGACGACCCGGTCACGCTGCACAACGTACCCGACATCGTCGATGTGCGCGTCCTCATCGACGCGCTGCGCGAAATGGGTGCGGTTTGCGATTGGCAGGACAAAACCACATTGCGCATCACCTGTGCGGGTGTGACCACCAACGAGGTGCCCGCCTCAGTCGGGCGGACGCGCGCCGGGGTGGTGCTCAGTGGGGCAATGCTTGCACGGGCCGGGGCGGTCTCGCTGCCGCTGCCGGGCGGCGATGTCATCGGCGAACGACGGCTCGATACGCTTGTCGATGCGTTGCGGCGGCTCGGTGCTGAGGTGACGTTTAAAAACGGGGTGCACATGCGCGCCGATAAACGCATCGGTACCGATATTCTATTGCGCGAGGCCAGCGTCACCGCGACCGAAAACACGATTCTCGCGGCGGTCACCGCTACCGGCACAACCATCATCCGCAATGCGGCCAGCGAACCCCACGTGCAAAACCTGTGTGCCATGCTAAACACGATGGGCGCGCAAATCGAGGGTGTCGGCTCCAACCGGCTGGTGATAACCGGCGTCGACGGGCTTGGTGGGGCCGAGGTGCGCATCGGCGCAGATTATATGGAGGTCGGCAGTTACGTCGGGGCGGCAGTTGTCACTGGTGGCGAAATTACGGTTCGCAACGCCGACCCGCAGCACCTCGATATGGTTGCGCTGGTGTTCGAAAAGCTTGGCGTAACCTGGGAGGTGCGCGGCGACGATATTTTTGTGGCGGCAGGGCAGCGCCTCACCGTCGAGCAGGACATCGGCGGGCGCATCCCAGTGATTAAGGCGCAGCCGTGGCCCGCCTTCCCCGCCGACCTGATGAGTATCGCGCTCGTCGTTGCGACGCAGAGCGCCGGTGTGGTGATGTTCCACGATTGGATGTACGAGAGCCGCTTCTTCTTCACCGACAAGTTGGTGCGGATGGGCGCGCGCATTACGTTGTGCGATCCGCATCGGGTGTTGGTGCAGGGGCCCACGGCCCTACGCGGTGCCCCCGATGTCGCCAGCCCAGACATCCGCGCGGGCATGGCGATTCTCATTGCGGCGTTGGCCGCACGCGGCGAAACGCGCATCTCCAACATTCATCAAATCGACCGCGGCTATGCCGATGTCGAGCACAAACTTGCTGCGCTCGGCGCGAAAATTCACCGGGTGGCAGGCTAGCTACGCGCGCACGCGTCGGTCGCCGACTCGGCGGGTGATGCGGTTTGCGTCGAGATGTTCCAGCAGGGCGATGGCGTACTTGCGCGAGGTTTGGTAGCGGTCGCGGATGGTCTTCGCGGTGACTTCCTCTTCCGCGTCGATCATCGCCAGCACGCCCTCGGTGAGGGCGTCGTAGGCATCGCGCGAGAAAATAACATCCGCTTCGACCTGCACCACCTCGCCCAAATCAATGAGTGCACGCAACACATCTTCTCCGACGGCGTCTAGCGCCTCTTTGTACGAGGGTGGGGTGGTGGGGTTGGCCGCTAAGGCCTCGAGCAGGGCACGTGCGTCGGCCTCCTGCGACTCGGAGAACCGAATTTCGTGGCCCGGCAGCCTCAGCAACGGCCCCGCGTCTTCTATCCTGCCATGCCCCGCCAGCAGCCCATCGAACGTCGCCCCTTTGACGCCCAACCGACTTCGCAGTTCCTCGCGCGGCATGCCGAGGCGCAACGGGTTTGCCGCATGGAATTCGCCCAGCGTGTTCGCCAATTCTGCGAGCAGGGCGGTGTACCGCGCGGTCGCCATATAACGGTTGCCAGGGAACGCGACAATAAGGCCCTCTGCCGATGCTTCATCGATTGCCGCGCTGATATTTTCGTAGCCAGTGGCCGCCCGCAACGTCGATAGCGGCACCGGCTCGGCGAAATCGGCGGCCTGTGCGACGCGTTCCGCCGGGGTGCCGTCGAGGCGGGTTTGCAGCGCCGCAATCACCCGCGGCTGGTTTCGCTTGTGTTGCCTTCCCGGGTGCGCATCGACGACAAGGCCGCCGCCGATGGTTGTTTTCGGTGAGGGGTAACGCAAAATGAAGCGGTCGCGGTCGCTGAGCGGCATGTGGCTCGCTAGTTTTAGTTGGAGCCAGCCCGCCGCGCCGGGCGCGAGGGTGTCACCTTCCAGAAGGCGCACCCGCGCCACCGCCGACGCCGCGCCGCTAAACACTTTCACCTCGGCGTTATGCTTGAGCGGGCGCGGAGCATCGGCCAAATGGCGAAAGTACACATCTGCGAGTAGCGTGGGGCGAACGGTGCCCGGTTTCGCCAACACATGCCCGCGCGACACATCGCTCCTGTCGACCCCCGCGACATTCACCGCGACGCGGCTGCCAGGGTACGCCACCTCGATGGTTTGCTCGTAGCTTTGTAGGCCGCGCACCCGCCCGTTTTTCTCGTCGATTTCCACCTCATCGCCGATGCGTAATGCGCCACCCGTAAGCGTGCCCGTGACGACCGTGCCAAAGCCGCTCACCGTAAACACTCGGTCGATGGGTAGGCGTGGGCGTTGGAGGTCGGTGCGGGGGTCGAGGTCCGCGAGCATCTGCGATAGCGTATCGAGCATGTCGGGGAGGCCGTCGCCGGTTTTGGCACTCACCCGCAGAATCGGCGACTCGGCCAGGGCGGTGCCTGCCAGCACCTCACGCACATCCAGTTCGATGAGGTCCAGCCAATCCGGGTCATCGATGAGGTCGGTTTTTGTCAACAGCACAATGCCGAGACCCACGTCCAGCAAATCGAGGATGGCGAGGTGCTCGCGGGTTTGGGGCATCACGCCTTCATCGGCGGCGATGACCAGCAGCACCGCATCGATGCCGCCGACACCTGCCAGCATATTCTCGATGAAGTCGCGGTGGCCGGGGACATCGACAACGCCGACCGTTTCGCCGTCGAGGTCGAACCACGCAAAGCCAAGGTCGATGGTGAGGGAGCGCGCTTTCTCTTCGGCGAGGCGGTCGGGGTCGCGCCCGGTGAGGCGCTTCACCAAGGTCGATTTACCGTGGTCGACGTGCCCGGCTGTGCCGATTACGCGCATGATTTTGTGACGTTGTTACGATGAAGTTCTGCGTGACCCGCCGGATGTTGTTCTGTGGGGTGGCCTTGTAGGGGCGAGGCCATGCCTCGCCCAATGCAGTTACGCATCTCCGTTACCGTTGCCGCCTTCACCATTCGCGTTCGGCGCACTCCCGGTCGTGCGGATGGCCGGCATGGTGCCCGTCGCGCGCACAGCAGGCATCGACCCGGTCGTCGTGGGCGATTGCGGGAGTTCCGGTATGGTGCTCGTGGTGTCGTATTCCAACAGCAATTCCTGGAACCGGTCGCGATACATTTCGACGCGTGCGCGCTCAAGTTGCCAGATGCGCTTGAGGCTATCCTGGATGGGTGGGAACATCGTCTCGATTTCCGCAATGCGCGCCACGAAGCGGTCGAATTCCTTGTCGTGGCTGCGCCACACCTCATCGTTGCTGAGCGTGAACTGCTTCCAGCGTTTCTGGTCGTCGGCGCGCCAGTCGTTCCACTCCTGCCGAAAGCGCTCCTCGCTGAGGCGCTGCATTTCCGCCACTTCGTTGATGCGCCGTTCCAACCGGTCGCCGATGCGCTCGAAGTCGTCAATGATGCGCTTCATCTGGCGGTAGGTCTCGGCCCACTGTTCGAAGCGCTCGATGTTTTGCTCCATGACGTTTTCCTGCTCACCGAAGCGCGAGACGAGGTCTTCGATTTGCTGGTCGCGTTGTTGCAGCACGAGCGTTTGCTGGTCGAGGAACTGTTGAATCTGGTCCCGGCGGTCGCGGTCGCTATTGCTGATCTCCTGAATTTTGCGCTCGTTGCGCAGCGCCAACTCCTCGATGAGCGTAATCTTCGGACGCACGCTCTCGACCTGTTTCTGGATTTCCGGCACTTCGGACTGTGTTTCCGAAATACGGCGGGCGTCCATGCGGCGCTGTTCTTCGAGGTAGGCCAGGCGACGGTCGGGTTCTTCGAGCTTTTTGTTGAGGTCTTCGATGCGCTGCTGCAACAACGAAATGGCCTCGCTGGCGCGCTCGCGCTCGATTTGAAAACCGGGCATGTCGCTGAGGGAGCGCTCCAGCTTGGCAAGGCGGTCCGTCAACTCGCGGACGGGGCGCATCACACCCTCGCGGGCGATGTCGCTGCGGCGCTCGGCCTCACGCTCCGCCGTGAGGCGCTTGGCCTCCATGTTTTCGATCATATTGCGCATCTCACGCCGGACGGCCTCCATGAGTTCGCCCTCGGTGGTGCGCTTGCTGGTATCGAGGTGCGCCTGGAGTACGGTCTGCTCGCTTTCCATGCTGCCGAGGCGTTTGGTCAGGTTGTCGATCACGTCCTGTTGTGTGCCGAGGCGTTCTTCGAGCTGGGTGATGTAGGCGCGGTCGCGGCGGCGCTCCTCATCCAACCATTCGATCATACGGGCGGCTTGATTAATATCCACAACCATCCCCTTTTCTAACACTAACTTTCCGAATTGCCCGGATTATAGCACAGCCACTACAATGAAAACGTGGCGCTTGCGAATTTCTTGAGGACAATCCAATGGCAGAAGACAACACACTCGCCGCGCAAATCGCCGTCGTGACCGGGGGTAGCCGGGGCATCGGGCGAGAAATCGCGCTGGCCCTCGCCCGGCAGGGCGCACACATCGCTGTAACCGCCCGCGACCATGAAAAGCTCGCCGAGACGGTGGACCTCATCGAAGCAGCAGGCGGGCAAGCGTCGGCCTTCGAAATGGATGTCACGGACCCGTCGTCCGTGAAAACGGGTATAGACGCAATCGTCACGCAGCTTGGGCCGATCGATATGTTGGTCAACAACGCGGGCATATTGGGGGAGCGGGCGCTCCCGTGGGAAGCTGACGTCGATGCGTGGTGGCGTGTCGTCGAGGTGAACCTGCGCGGTGTGTTTTTGTGCGCGCACGCCGTCATGCCGTCGATGATTGCGCGCGGCAGGGGGCTTGTCATCAACGTGGGCAGCGAAGTCGCCGTGACGCCGAACCCGCTCACATCGGCGTATTCCGTGAGTAAAACCGCCCTCCTACGGTTGACCGATAGCCTACATGCTAGTGCGAACGAGCACGGTGTGAGAGTTTTTGCGATCAGCCCTGGCCTCGTCGCGACCGACATGACCCGTGCCATGCAAGCAGACCCGAACATGGCAACCGCACCCTGGACGCCCATCGAGCGAGCGGGGGAGTTGTGTGTGTTCCTGGCCAGTGGTAAAGCCGACGCGCTTGCCGGGCGTTACATCCACGCCAGCCTCGACGATTGGGACGATTTGGTGGCCCGCGCCGACGACATCATCGCGCACAACTGGCATGTGCTTGCGCTCAAACGTGCGGCGGATTAGCCCCGATGTACAACGACCGCGCCCGCCTCGAAGCGCTCGAAGCGCAAACCCTCGCGCCGTATGCCCTCCGCAGCGGCGATAGCCGGGGCCGCGCCCACCCCGAGGACGAACCTCGCTATCGCACCGCCTTCCAACGCGACCGCGACCGCATCGTCCACGCGGCGGCCTTTCGGCGGTTGGAGTACAAAACGCAGGTGTTCGTCAACGACAGCGGCGACTACTACCGCACACGCCTCACCCATACACTCGAAGTTGCGCAGATTGGCCGCACCATCGCGCGTGCACTCGGCGCGAACGAAAACCTCGTCGAGACAATTTGCCTCGCCCACGACCTCGGGCATCCGCCGTTTGGGCACGCCGGTGAGGCTGTGTTGAACACCCTCATGGCCGCACACGGCGGGTTTAATCACAATCATCAAACCTACCGCGTTGTAACAGAACTCGAACGGCGCTACGCCGGTTGGCCGGGGTTGAACCTCACCTACGAAACGCTCGAAGGCATCGTCAAGCATGAGACCACGCACGACCTCAGCGCGGCCTTCGGCTACGACCCCGCGCGCCGGGGTAGCCTCGAAGCCCAAATCGCCGATGCCGCCGACGAACTCGCGTACAACGCCCACGACCTCGACGACGGCCTGAAGGCGGGTCTGCTCACGCCCGCGCAGCTTGCCGATGTGGCCCTATGGCAACAGGTGTGCGAAGGCACTGGATGGAAGGGCGATACCCTCACCGACCTCGACCGGCATCACCTCATCCGAGAGTTGATCGGTTTTGTCGTCGATGATTTGCTGACCGAAACCCACATACGTTTGGGCGGCCTCACATCGCCGGAAGCCGTGCAGGCCCATCCCCGCAATGTGGTCGGCTACAGCGAGGCCGTGCGCGAAATGATGACCGGCCTCAAGGCGTTTTTGTACCGCGAG
>CAYSVE010000111.1:0-11713 GCA_964434365.1 uncultured Anaerolineaceae bacterium
TATCCTTTAGTCGATCACGTGCTGATATGCGTCCAGCATAAGCTCCGCATTGCGGGTCAACGAAAGATTCTCTCGAACGAATGGCTCTCCGTTCGCGCCCAGTTGTGCCCGTAGCGCTTCATCGGTGAGTAGGGTGCGTATTGCAGCCGCAAGCTCCTGAATGTTGCCATCCTCGAACAGCATCGCCTGCTCGCGATGTTCTAGCACACTAGCGATGCCGTTCGCCTCGGAGACGACAACGGGTGTCCCACACGATAGGGCTTCGAGGCAAGCCATCCCCCACGATTGACTACCGTCTGCCGCCCATACAAAGGTATCCGCCGCATTAAACGCCTCGACCAAAGTGTCTTCCGATACTTCACCTGTAAAGGTGACGTGCTCACCGAGGCCAAGGTCCTGCACCATCTGGAAGATTTTTTCGGTGTAGCTTGGCGTGTGGTCGGTGCTGCCGACATGCACATAGTGCAGGTTGTGCCCCTCTTCCAGCAACATGCAAATCGCGTCCAGCACATATTCGACGCGCCTACGATACATCAAGCTCGCGACAGTCAATAGCAAGAATTTGCCCCGGGGAACGCCCAATTTCGCACGTAATGTGCTGTCGTCGGTGGTGACTTTCGGAATTGGATCGATGCCGGTTGGGATAATCCGTGACGACATGCCGTAGAAGCTTTGCATGTCCTGTTGGACGCCGGGGCTAAGGACGACAACTTCGTCGCTCTGGTTGACCATCCGCTGGTCGTAATTGTAGATCGGCAGCGTTATCGTGTCTTTGACTACGTCTTTAAGCGTTTTTCGCCGAAAAGGTTTACCCGTCGGCGGGGCAAAGTCATTGCACATCCACACAACTGGCGTGTTGTATTTCGCCTTGTACTGGCTTGCTGCATAAACGATGTTATTGCCATGAGGGTTTACCACATCGTACCCATTCGGCAGGATGTCCAACAGGGCTTGTTGATCTTGATAGTAGGCATACAGCTTGCGCAGGTAGGCAATCATCCGAAAAGACTCGACGTTACCCATAAAGCTGCCTCGGTCCATCTCGCGACGAACCGAGCGAATGTTCAGACCCTCTGTCCACTCGGGAGGGCAGTTTTCTGGCGTATACTCTACGGCCCACACATCATGCTCGATGCCCATCGCGCGGAATTCCTGAGCCATCCGCAGGACGTGCTTGGTAATCCCGTCGATGCCGTTGAGCGCGTGTGTCAGGACTGCAACTTTCACGTGTTCGCCTCGGGGGTATCTGCATTGAAAGTGAGATGAATAATCGCCGTGCTTGTGCCGATAATGGTCCAGTAAAGGACGAACAGTGGATCGAACTTGATGTGTACGTCGAAGATGTTGCTGAACAAGAGCGCCACCAGCGCAGCCATCAGGCCAGCCATCGTGGCATGGTAGTTGTGGTTCGGCTGGCGCAGTACGCGTATCCCCAGCCAGAGCACCTGAATGTTGAGCATGGCAAACAGAAACAACCCCACGATACCGGTTTCCGCAAGGATCAACAAATAGATATTGTGTACGGGTTCGCGGAACTGATAGTAGATGCCTGATGGGTCGTAATTTGGCATTTGTAGCAAGAAGTTATTCAAGCCAATGCCGACGATTGGCTCGGCATTGACCATTCGCAGGGCGATGTTGTTTAACTCCCAGCGTACCGAGACCGTATCCTGTGCAAAACGCGCCGCGATTTGTGGGGCGAAGAACAAACCTATCGCCACGATAGCGGCCAACACAGCGCCAAGCTGTGTGAGGTTTCGCGACCGTAGGTGCCCGGAGAGATAAACACATCCGTACAACGCGGCGATGCCTAAAATTGCAGAAAGCCAGGCCCCCCTTGAGAACGACAACAGCAACGGCAGCGATCCAAACAGCATCAAGGCGGGTAGCCGCCAGCGCCATTTTTTCTCATGTGGGTATACCCAATATGCAACGATAAGCATTAGGGCACTTGCGGCGTACGCGCCCAGAGTATTCGGCCAACCGACCGTCCCGGAAACGCGCCGAGTCGAACCGACGGTGTAGCCGCCGATGAAGCTCAAGTCGGCCCCAGCGAAGTACTGAGCAGCCGTGAATACCCCTTGTAGCAACAAACCACCCACAAGCGTCGCGATAACCAGCTTTTCCATTTTATAGTTCGTCAGCATTTGGGTGAGGATGTAGCTGAGCAAGAACAGCTTAAACATCCTGAAGGCTTCCCACAGGGTGAGGGCAGGGTCGACGGCGTTGAAGAGCGTCAGCATACTCCAAATGACCCACAAGAACCCCAAAACGTGCGGGCGATACACGTAGAACGGACGCCGTTCCGCAATAATATCCAAAATCCAGATGGCGATGAGCGCCAGTAGCGGTAGATCGTACGGGTAAACGATTACTGCCGGCAAAGCCCCTCCTGCGTGCTCAGGAAGATCATCGGTGAAGGGGGTGAAGGCAAGGTTGATTGTGAAGGCAAACATCACCCCCATCGTCATGATGTGGCGTGGCATGCTCGAAATGAGCGTGACCACGAAGATAGCGCAGGCCAGCCCGAGCAACGCGAGCCGATACGAGTTGAAGCTCATGATGCGCGGTGTGGCATAGCCGATCACCGCGCCGAAGCACGCCGCCCCAAACAGAAATATCAACGTAAGCGCGTGTCGCTGAATAAATAGCGTGGCCCACGTGATGAACCTGTGCCTAGTGACGTACATAATACGAGCGATCCCAGCGGTGTTTGCTCTGGTTTACCACTACGCCCAAAGTCATAGACTTGGCAGCAGCAAGCTGTTCCAATAAGGCATGGATGTCGCCAGGTTTAGCGACGTTCTCACGGATTACGATCAAGGTCGCATCGGACATTTTGATGACAGGCTTGGCATCGGTTACCACACCGAGGGATGGCGTGTCGATCAGAATCAGATCAAACTCCTTCGCAAGGGAGACCAGCATGTCGCGCGTTTTTGCTGCCGTGATGAGTGCAAGCGGGTCCTCTGGTTTGGGGCCGCGCGGCAGCAGGAACAGGTTCTCCTGAGATGTCGTTTGAATGGCCTCATCCAGCTCGATGTCGCCGTGCAGGTAGTCCACGAAGCCGTTTTCGTTGGGAACTTTAAGTACGTTGGATAGATTACTGCGCCGCAAGTCCATGTCCAGGAGAAGGATTCTCTGGCCAGACTTGGCAAAGGCGATGCCCAGGTTTGCAACAACGGAGGTTTTTCCGGCCCCCACTTCACTGCTGACGACTGTAAGCAGGTAGCCATCGTTGTGTTGCCCATCCAGCGCGAGTTGTAGATTCGTGCGCAAGTCGCGGTGAGCCTCCACAAACTGTGTGCTTCTGCCATTCGAGATAATGCGATTGCGGCGGCCCGTCGTTGGGATCATGCCGATGATCGGTAGCTGCGTAGCTTCTTCGATCTGTCGCCGCGTGCGTAGGGTGGGGTCCAGGCTATCGAGCAAGAAGGCCAATGCGATACCGAAAGTCGCACCCAGGCCGCCTGCGATGATGAACAGCAACTCGAAATCTGTATTCGACGGCTGCGAGGGAATCCCGGCTGGCTCCACGATGGTGGCAGTGCGCACCTGAGTTAACTCGGTAGAGCGGACGCGCTGGTATTGTTCCAATAAGATGAAGTAGGTATTCTCCTTTAGCGTTACCAGTTCGTCCATTTCAGCGATAGTCTGCGGGTCGGCACTATCAGCGGCAAGAGCAAGGTCACGTTCCGCACGCGCTTCGGCAACCTCGCCCTCGGCGTCTTCGAGCTGCGATTGCAGTATTTCTGTGGCCGAAACACTATTCGATGCATTAGACTCGACCGCATCGATGAGTAGTTGAGCGAGCTTGTTGGATACCTGCGACGCGAATTCAGCGTTTTCGTCGACTACATGAATGCGAAGTAGCTCGGTTTCGGCTGCCGTTTCGACACGAATAAACGGCAGGTCGTCTGTATCGAAGAACTCCTGCAAATCGCTGATGACCGGGCTACTTGTCGCGATGAACTGGTACGTGTTCATGAGGCGGTCACTATAAGCCACCGAAACCGCGATGTAGTCGGCAGAACCGATGGGGGCAGTGGGTACACGGATTGTCGTCGATGCGGTGTAGGTTGGGGTCGCGGTGAAGACGCGCAGGCTGGCAACGCCCACGGCCAAAACAATCGTGATGATGATAACCCACTTCCGCCGCAATAGAACTAATAGATAGTCGGCTAAAGTCATGACCTATCCTCCAGGACAGATAGTGGGGTGTGGTGCCTAAACCACCCGCATGCCGGGTACAACGTGTGATGTGTAGCGTACATGCAACCCTTCCAAAATAGATGACAACGTATTTGTTTTACAGTGGCGATCGTGCGAAACCGCATGTTTTTTACGATCTTCGGTCAGTAAGGCCGAGAACTGCGCAAAAGTCAACTAGAAATTTAGCAAAAGCATGGTTTATGGTTATACAAATGGCTGAGTTATGAAAGGGTTCTCATGTGCGGAATTTGCGGTGTGCTCAACGCAGAAGCGCCAGCCGAACAGTCTGTTTTGCAGAGTATGTTGCAGTCTATTGTTCATCGCGGGCCAGACGACGAGGGCATGTACTGCGCAGATAACCTGGCGCTTGGCATGCGCCGCCTGAGCATCATCGACCTGGCGGGCGGGCAGCAGCCGATGTACAACGAGGACGGCCAGATTGTGATCGTCTTCAACGGTGAAGTGTACAACTACATCGAACTCGCCGAGGACCTCAAAAAGCGCGGTCACAAGTTCAAGACGGTATGCGACACCGAAGTCATCGTTCACCTGTACGAGGAAATGGGTGTCGAGTGTGTGCAGGAACTTCGTGGCATGTTCGCCTTCGCCTTGTACGACATGCGCGAACAACGGGTGTTCATCGCCCGCGACCGCCTCGGCATCAAGCCGTTATACTACACACAAGTCGGCGACTCGTTGGTCTTCGGCTCCGAAATCAAGGCGATTATGCAGCACCCGCAGGTCAACGCCGAACTTGACCTTAATGCGCTCAACAACTTCTTAAGCCTGAAGTACGTACCCTCGCCGCAAACCCTCTTCAAGGGCGTTCACCTGCTAGAACCCGGCCATCGCCTGATTTGGACGCGCGACAACATGGTGACCGAGCGCTACTGGGATGTTTCCTTCGAGCGTGGCGACATCACCGACGAGGGGGCCGCACAGGAACAACTCGAAGCGCTCCTGGAAGAGTCCGTCCGGCTTCGGCTTCGCAGCGATGTGCCATTCGGTGCCTTTCTCAGCGGTGGTATCGACTCCAGCCTGATCGTTGCGCTGATGAGCCAGGAAATGAACCAGCCAGTCAAGACATTCACGGTCGGCTTCGAGGCTGCCGAAGCGAACGAACTGCCCTACGCACGCATGATCGCCGAGCGCTTCCAGACGGATCACCACGAGGTGATGGTCAACCCGGATGACTTCCCACGCCTGACGGAAAAAATCGTCTATCACCTCGACCAACCAATCGCGGACCAGGCCACGCTCGCGACGTATATGGTGTCCAGCCTCGCCGCACAGCACGTCAAAATGGTGCTGACGGGTGAGGGCGGTGACGAGTTGTTCGCGGGGTATGCGCGCTATGCCGGCGAGCAATTCGCCGATGCCTTCGATACGTTGCCGGGCGCAGTGAAAAAGGTCGCACTTGCCGCAGCGGATCGTCTACCGCGTATGCGTCGCCAGAAGATTGCCCTCTACGCACTGGCTCAGTCCGATGAAGTATCGCGATATGTAAGCTGGTTTCCGCTGTTCAACGCAGACCGTAAGGAACAACTGCTTACGCAGGCGTTCAAGGGTGCTGTCTCGGCGGATGATGCGAATCAGGTCTTCGCACGGCACTTGAACACCACCGATGCAGTTGAACCGCTACACCGCATGCTTTACGTAGACACGAAGCTGTGGCTGGCCGATGATCTACTCGCGCGGGGCGATAAGATGACGATGGCTGCCTCGCTCGAAGGGCGCGTGCCGATCTTGGATCACAAACTGGTGGAGTTCGCCGCGTCGTTGCCGCCGACGATGAAACTTAAGGGTATGCAGCGCAAGTACTTGCTGAAGAAGGTCGCAGGCAAGCACCTGCCCGATGAAATTATCACCCGCAAGAAGCAGGGCTTCCCGATTCCGATTTCGTTGTGGTTCCGTACGGGTGCGAAGGACTACGTCCGCGACATGTTATCGCCCGATACCGTGCGTCGGCGTGGGTTGTTCAACCCGGCGTATGTCGAGCAGCTCGTTACGGACAACGAGACCAATCAACAGCGCAATGGCAATATGATCTGGGCGCTGGTAAACCTCGAACACTGGCACCAACTGTATATCGACTAAACGTCGCTGTAAGTTCACGGGCAGGTAGATCACATCACCTGCCCGTTTTCATTGTCGTAAACTTATGGTGTGAACACTGCGTAGTCGCCATCCACCTGGAATGGCGTGGCCTGGCCGTTCACCGTCAACGATTCGACGCCCGGTGCGTACAGCCGAATTCGCGTTTCCGTGCGAATATCGCCGAAGATTCTCACCTCTGCGCCCTCGTATCCGATTTCGACCCCGTCCCCGCTGATGAATCCTGCCAGAAGTGGCCGATCATCGCTCGGGTTGTTCAGGTATCGTCCACCGTCAGCGAATAGGTGCGTCAGGTTACCCTCGGCATCGTAGCGGATCACCGCCGCTGTCCCATCGAACAGGGCCGACGGGGCAGGCTGCGTTTCTGTGCGGAAGAGCAGAACATCCCGTTGACCATCAACGGTTACCGTGCCGACCAGCACACCATCTGCGCGGTTTTCCGTCACAAATTCTGGGCGGGCGTCAGGGTGCGGCACCGGGTACAACAGGTGCGCAAACTGATGATCTTCGCTAGCGGTGCGCGTCTCCAGGCTTGCCATCACGCCGCTGGGGTACTGCTGCCATCGAAACGAAACGTCGCTGTTTGTGATGACATCCATCGCGTTGCCGTCGTCGCTGGTGAGCGCCAACCGCGGGCTGCTCCACTCGTAGCTACCCACTGTGCCGACCTGCCATGTGTAGCGGTGGGCTGAGGCAGCCTCAAGGTTATCGACCATTACAAAGTAGCTTGGACGGACGAACACCACATGCCGTGTGAAGTCTTCGAGGTCTTCGATGCTTGTGTAGGGTCTGGTGACGTCGACAGCCGCGTAGTTGAAGTTCGGGGTGGAGATGCTGGCCTCCATGAATGGGTCGGTCCCCTGGTAAACCTCGACAGTGCCGTATTGACTGTTATCTGGGATACTCTGGCCCTGCCCGTCGATGAGCAGCGTGTTATGGAGCTGCGTCTCTCGGAAGTTACCGTTGAAGCCGACCACCTCGACGGCAAGCAGGTCATCGCCGTAGGTTATCGAGAAGTTGCCCGCGTCTGCGTGGTTGTGGCCGACGTTTAGGGCGCATGGGCAATATCCGTTTGTCCACGGGCCACTCTGCTGTGTGAAGACATCGAACGCGTTGCGCCCACCGTATGCGCTAGCCATCATCCCGAACGCGATGTTGCCGGGTTCCCAACCTGTGCGCCAGATGACGCCCTGTGCATCGCTGAGGGTAAGTTGGCCACCTTGAGTAGCCGAAGGCGGAATGGGCGCAATCGCCGGGTTGTAGTACAGGTATTCGAACACGACCCACGGCGTTGCCCACTCGTTGGCGAAGCGTCCGCCTGCACCGATAAGTTCTTGCGCCAGCCATTCTGCCTCGCCATCTTCATACTCGGCGGCGATAAAGCGCAGGATGTTCTGCGGTTGATAGCTAGTGCCCCAATCGTACTGATAGTTGGCGTATGGCATGAGGGGGACATTGGAGCCAGGGCGGTAGTTGTACAAGCGCCAATCCACGTACGCTTGCAAATATGTGTCTGGGATGACATCCACGCCCATTACACGATTGAGTTCGGTCATATACGGTAGGCTGAGTGTGATGCCGTAGTTCTGGTAATTGATCCCCTCGTGCCAACTGCCATCGCCGATGCCGTCCGCGAGGGCCTGGTAATTGCCGATGCGATCGGCTGCATGGAATATCCAATCGCTCGCGATCTCACGATCGGCCTCGGACCCCGGGCGCAGGTGGGTTGCAAGTCCTGCCATCCCAAGGGCGCTGTTGTTCGTGGTGTAGTGGTTCTGCATGAACGAACCACCCCACCAGTTGTTCCAGTCGCCACGTAGGGGTTCCGAGCTTGCGCGGTACATTTTTTCGGCTTCACGCATGAGTGTCGTCCGCACAAGTGTTTGTTCCTCTGGGGTGAGGGTATCGTACAGCCAGGTGTACGCCAGTGCATTCGCCTGTAGCATGTGTGCAAGGCCGAGGTCTCGACGTCCATCGCGGTGCCATTGCCCCCAGCGGGCATAGGTCAGCAGGTAATTCCTTGCAGGGTCGCAGTAATCCGGCGTCGTTTCGATGACACACGCAAATGCCAAAGGAATCAGGATGTCGCCCGCAAGGCGCAGTTGATTCTCCGACATGCCTGCGTAGTACCCCTGTTGCGGTGCAATCGTGCTCTGGCGCTGGGCAAAGCGTTCGATCTGCGACCAGATGTCAGCATGCGTTGTGGTGCGCTGTGCGCGCAAGGTGGGCAACTCATTGGCGTCAATCATCAGCATCGGTAGCTCGTCTTGGGCATGTAGCCCCTGAGATTGCACCGGTAAGACTGTGAGAAGCACTAGCAGGCCCAAAATCCATGTGCGGACCGCTGTAGACGGGTGAAGTAGCATGTTGTGTATGCTCACCTTTAGGACTGTTTTCTTATTTGCGTGCTCAGTGTAGAGAAGTCGTAGACGATGCGATACTAAATAAATTCGAAAAATTTGTAAATAACCTATAATCGCGTTGACACGTCTACTAAACACCGCTACTCTACGGCAGTGAGTTAGGCAATGGTATACGAAATCCGCTAGTTACATTTTGTAACTATTGCATACTCCCACAACTCGCACACGAACAGATGGTGGGTGGTAGGACAGTGGCGCAAACCAATCCAATTTTGTATTCTCAACGTCGTGATCATGTTGATCATGATTTGGTACCGGTGACGAAGCGACGCGGCATGAGTATTCACGAACAACTCGAAGACCTCGACTTCGCCGTGCAGGCGGGGGATAGCCAGTTTGCCCCCGCCCTACGGCTTGTTTTGCTTGAGGCGCAGGAACTTGCTGCATCGGCGCATCTCCACTCGCGTGAGTCGTACGACACAGCCTTAGACGCCGTTAAGGATGCCTACCTCAGCCTGCTAGAAATCCCGGTCAAAGATCCAGTAGGTGCACGTCTTCAGGCGCGCTACAAGGCCCACTACGCCGATAGCCACTGGCGTGAGATTGCCTACAGCGGCACCGCACAACATACGTATGGCCTCATCGTGAGCGAGGGCAATATCGGCAAGCACATGTACTTCATTCTCAAGCGTCTTTTCGATATCCTCGCTGCCCTCTCACTTATCATCATCGTGGCACCAGTGATGGTGCTCATTGCTATCATCATCGTCATAGATGACCCGGGTTCACCCTTTTTCATCCAGAAGAGGGTTGGCGCGCGCCGAGTGCGCCGTGCAGGGATGACCGTGTGGCGGCCGGTTAACTTCGACTTCTATAAATTCCGCTCGATGTACCTCAACACCGATGACACGCTTCATCGCAAGTTCATCGAAGAGTGGCAGAAGAACCAAGAGGCCGACGACAAAGAACAGAAACTCATGGACGACCCCCGCATCACCCGCGTGGGTAAGTTTATACGCCGCACCAGCCTCGATGAGCTTCCTCAGTTGTTCAATGTTCTCAAGGGTGATATGAGCCTTGTTGGCCCTCGCCCGGTGCCGGTTTACGAAGTTGAAGGCTACGAACCAAAGCACTGGGAACGAGTGGCATCGGTTCCTGGCATCACGGGCTACTGGCAAATCGCAGGCCGGGGCCGCTCGACATTCGACGAGCAAATTCAGATGGATATCGATTACATCCATCAGCAGTCGCTGGCATTTGATATTGAGATACTACTCAAGACCCCGAAAGTTGTACTTCGTGGCGATGGTGCCCGATAAACAACGCTGACAGGTTCTGCGGCTTACTCGCGGGTCGAGCAGCCAGTTTCAGAGTTATAATAACAGAGGAGCAGAGTTATGAGTTCGCCCATTGGCGTAGCGATTATTGGGACAGGCTACTGGGGCAAGCATTACGTGCGCCTGTTTGGCGAAATCCCGACGACCGAGGTCGTTGCCGTTTGCGACAAAAGCGAAGCGGCACGCAACAACATTGCGGCGCGGTACCCCGATGTAAACCTCTACGAAGACTTCCGCGATGTGCTCGCGTTGGACAGTGTCGATGCAATCGTTATCGCAACCACTGCAACCCACCACTACGACATCGCGAAGGAGTGCATCGCAGCAGGTAAGCATCTGCTCGTCGAAAAGCCGATTACGATCGAGAACGCGCACGCCGAAGACCTCGTCCGCCTCGCCGCCGAGCACAACACCAAACTCATGGTGGGGCATGTTTACATGTACAACTCCGCTATTCGGCAGGCGAAGGCGTACATCGATGAAGGCCAGATGGGGCAAATGTACTATGTGTACACCCAGCGAACCAACCTGGGTCCCATCCGTAACGATGTGAATGCCGTGTGGGACCTCGCCCCGCACGATATTTCAATCCTCAACTACCTGATGGGATCTGCCCCAACCTGGGTGAGTGCGGTCACGCACAAGATTTCCAGCAGCGAGTTCGAGGATGTCGGTTTTATCAACCTTGTGTACCCAAATAGTGTGATGGGCCACATTCACGTAAGCTGGGCAGACCCCAGCAAAGTGCGCGATGTGGTGATCGTGGGTAGCCAACAACGTGTTTACATCGATGACCTCAACGCGTTGGAACCCATTCGTATTTTCGAAAAGGGCCTACAGACCTCGGCCACCGATCACACGCTGGAAAACCGCTTTACGATCCGTGACGGTGCGATCATCAGCCCGCGCATTCAACTTCGCGAGCCGCTCCGTGAGCAGTGCATGCACTTTATCGACTGCATCACGAACGACAAAAAGCCGCTGAGCGACGGGCAGAATGGTCTGGAAGTGGTTCAAGTCCTCAACGCAATCGATGCGTCGATTGCCGCACATGGTGAACGTGTAACGCTAGGAGAGCAAGTTTAACGTATGGTAGCAGAAATCAAGCAGAACATCCCGTTCCTCGACCTCGGCGCTCAGTATCAGTCCATCAAAGAAGAGGTCGACAAGGCCGCTCTTGAGGTCTTTGCCCGCCACGATTTCATCCTCGGTAAGGATGTGCGTGAGTTCGAGGCTGAATTCGCCGCTTACTGCGGTGTGGAGCACGCCATCGGTGTCGACTCTGGCCTTTCGGCTTTAGAAGTCATCCTGCGCGCTTTCGAAGTCGGCGACGGTGACGAAGTGATCACGGTCGCGAATACCTACATCGCCACGACGCTCAGCATCACCGCTGCGGGTGCAACGCCTGTCCTCGTAGACTGCGACCCGGTGACTTACAATATCGATCCGTCCAAGATCGAGGCAGCCATTACCGAGCGCACCAAGGCGATCGTGCCCGTGCACCTCTACGGCCAAACCGCCGATATGGACCCGATCAACGAGATTGCCAAGCGCCATAACCTCTACGTCTTCGAGGACGCTGCGCAGTCCCATGGTGCGTACTACAACGGCAAACGCGCCGGTGCCCTCGGTGACGCAGCCTCCTTCAGCTTCTACCCCGGCAAAAACCTCGGTGCCTACGGCGAC
>CAYSVE010000112.1:0-11699 GCA_964434365.1 uncultured Anaerolineaceae bacterium
CTAGCCCCGTTACACAGCACGTCGAGGATGCGCGGTTGGATGGCGCGTTCGAGCACTTCGAGCACGGGGACGCGTTGTAAAATATTGATGCCCGTACCCAACGCCGTGTAGAAGACCTGATGCAAATCGTCTTCGAGCAGCAGCGCAGGCGCGAGGGCGTAGCGCGTCTCCTCGCCATAGCGCCAGTGCACCGGGTTCAGGTAGAACAACGTCGCGCCGCCCATGCTGTGCCCCACAAAGTTGATGACCTTCGGGCGCGGGTCGCCGGACTGCCGCCGGAAGCGCATCATATCCACAAAGGCTTGTAGGGTGCGCATCGCGGCGGGCGGGTTACACACTTCGAGCTTGGGCGTGGGCGTGGAAAAACGCGAGTTGCCGAACCCGTTGTGGTCGATACTAATGGCGACCAAGCGTCGGTTCGCCTCCACGACCATGCTTGGCAGCTTCTCCCACACACGATGATTTCCGGTCCAGCCGTGCACGAAAATCACGAAGCCGTCGGCCTCGTCGAAGCGCTGTTCGAGCAGTTCGTCGGGCGTGTCGTAGTCTTCGCCCCAGGTGGCCTGCCACACGAAATCGGTCAGTTCGTGGGCTTCGAGGAACTTCGCACCCTCATCCCGTGGAACCAGCCGCCGGTCCATCAAATTACTGAGGCGGTACATCGCCGTCTGGGTGTTCGGCACCTCGCCGAGGTTACGACGGTAGTGGCCGGTTACCCAGTTGAATTGGCCCTTCATAAGCCCCCTTCTTGGGTCTTCCCTGCGACTATCTGCCTGTTATTGTACACTAAGACACACCGCTGAGCTTAATGCGCATTGTTGCAGCTTCATCGAAACCGCTGGCCGCATAGAACGCGCGCGCCTGATCGTTGGCGCGGCTGGCGTTGACGAGCAGCGTGCTGAGGTTGCGGTGCCGCCCACGGATCATCACCGCCTCTAGCAGGGCAGCGCCCACCCCCCGCCGCTGAAAGGTCGGCCGCACGGCCATATCGTTGATGATGCCGATGCCCACGGTGAGCGAGCGCGGGACCGGCAGCGTGATGAAGCCGATGATCGTGGCGGGCTGTTGGCGCGTCTGCGCGACAAACACCTCTAGCCCCGGCACCTCGCGGAAGCGCTGCGCGATGTTCTCCCACTCGCCCCGTGGCAACGCGCGGTTGGCGGGGATGAGTTGCATCAGCGCGCCGATTTCCTTCATGTCGGTGATGTCCGCCGGGCGAATGATGAAATCGCGCTCGGTGACGAGGTTGGCGTTCACCACCGCATCGACCGGGTGTTGCTGCCGCATCACCCACTCGCTGACCATCTCGCGGTGGGTGCGAAACGAAATGAGCGGCAGGTCATCGGGCGCGAAGACGCGCACGTCGTCGGCGTCGTCACCGGCTTGCAACTCGCCGCCGATGGGCCGCGCGCGGAAGAAGATCATGATGCCGCTGGTAGGTGGGCCTTCGGGGAAGGAATTCACCGCTGCGAGTTCGACGATTTCCACTTTGAGGCCCGTTTCTTCCTCGGCTTCGCGGACGGTCGCCTCTTCGGCGCTTTCGTCGGCCTCGACGAAGCCGCTGGGCAGGGTCCACTCGTCTTTGTGGGGTGGGTGCCCGCGCCGTACCAGCACCAGCCCGCCGTCTTTTTCGATGAGTACGCCCACCCCTGGCACGGGGTTTACAAAGTGGACGTAGCCGCAGTTATCGCACACCGGGCGGTCACGCCCGCCGATTTCGGCGTGGGTGAGCTTGTGGCTGCACACCGGGCAATACGTTGGGTCCATGTTGGGTGCCTCGTTTTCGGCGGATTATACCGGATGCAGCAAGGCGCGGGGCAAATTCTGTTACGCCTCCAACGCAGGCGATATGACGAAATTCGGATAGCGGAGCTGGCATGTCTTGTTTCACAGTTTGGGTGGGTTCGCCCCTACCGGCTTCGATGCTGTGTCTATCTCCGCTCACGGGGTCGGTTGTGTTTTGGAACTAAAAACCAGTCGAATCGCGCGCGACGATAAGCCCTCCCCGTAAACGGGAAGGGTTTGGGAGGGGTAAAAATGGTGCGCCTGCTATTGCGCACACAGGATCATTCGTGAGCTAGCGGCTACAGCGGACAGTGCGCGCGTCCGTCAGCAGGGCGGCCTGCTCGGTGATGGTCGCCAGCGCCTCATCGACCGTCGCCGCGACGTGGAAGCGCTTCGCCGGCAGCTTGAACGTGCCGCTCAGCATGCCCAACATCGTGCGGATGTAGCCCGCATCGCCCACGCCGACCGTCAGCAGCAGGTTGCTCGGCGAGTGGCTGACCGCCCCTTGCATATGGCCGAGGCACCCTTCAGGGATGCCCGCGCACGCGGTGAAGTCCATCACACAGTAGACGGGGTGCTGCTTGGCGTAGGCCATCCCCACCGCCTTGATGCTCGCGGTCATGAAGTCGGCGCAGGTGTAATCGGCATCGAAAGCAATATAAATTATGGTCTCTTCGGTGTTATACCAGCTCAGCATCGGTCGTGGCCTCGTACTGCCGTAATTGTCGAACTTAAATTTAGCACACGAATGGGTTACGTGGTTGTAGCTACGCCTACGTTGTGCTTTTTTTATGCGTTTGGATCAGGTGTTGCACTTCGACCATGTCATTGGCGATCACCAGCAGCCCACGCAACTTGGGGTACACTCGCAGCAGAATGCTCATCAACGAGGTGACAAACATGTTGCCCTCCACGACCACCACCAGCTCGACACATGGCGGCCTTGTTATGAGGGCGTTGCGCATCTGGGTGAGGCAGCCACTCGGCAGCAGGTGGCACTCGCTGAAGTCCATCAGATGGTAGACGGGTTCGGTGTGATAGGCCAACATCTGGCGGATGTCGTCGTTTGCCCGGCGGAATTCGGGCCAGTCCCAGGTGTTGGGGAAATAGCTGTAGAGCGTACCCTCGTTTTTTTCCAACCACTGTACGGTGATGGACATCATCAAAACCCCCGAAAGTCGATTACTGTAAATAAGGTAAAGGGCACGCGTCCCACCTATTGTCCTACGAGTAAGGCTAAATAGGGGTTGCCACGTCCTCACGAACGTCCCAAAGTGGCACAAATACCGAAGATTGCGAGGAAAAACAAACAATGGAGGAAAACGAACAATGATGGGAATACTTTTCTTTTTGGTGGCTATTTTGCTGGCCGGTGGCCTGGTACTCATCTTCGCGCGCGACTGGGTTTGGTCGATCGACAAACACAGCGCGACGGAACACACCCCCGACGGCGAGCCGATTCGTACCGCAACGTGGGACCGAAACCACCGGCTACAGGGTATCGTGATGGTGGTCGTCGCGGTTGTGCTTGGGGTTCTGCTGATTGTGCTGCGCTAGCGGGTTGGTGCGTTTCCGCGCTTCCGATACAATTCAGGGTAGATAACGCAGAAAATTAGATTGCTCTCATCAGGAGACCCTTATGAACGCATCTGTCGAGGTCCAAGCCCTCGGTCAGAGTATTTGGACGGACTACATTTCGCGTCGGTGGCTGGAAGACGGCACGCTCGCACATCACATCGAAACCAACGGTGTGGTGGGCGTCACTTCCAACCCGACGATATTCCAGAATGCGATCGGCAAAACGACCGACTACGACGCACAAATTGCCGAACACCTCGATGCCGATGCTAACACCATCTACGAAGCGCTTGTTGTGCGCGACATCCAACAGGCTGCCGACCTGCTGCGTCCCGTCTTCGACAAAACTGGCGGGGCCGACGGCTACGTCAGCCTTGAGGTGAACCCGTTGCTGGCCCACAACACCGACGACACCGTCGCCGAGGCCAAGCGCCTTTATGCTGCGCTAGACCGCCCCAACGTGATGATCAAAATCCCGGCAACGGCGGCAGGCCTCCCCGCCATCGAACAGGTAATCGCGGCGGGCATCAACGTCAACGTGACGCTTATTTTCTCCGTCGCGAATTACGAAGAGGTCGCCGAGGCCTACCTCAAAGGCCTCGAAGCGCGCCTGGCGGCAGGCAAAAGCCTTGCGGGCATCGCGAGTGTGGCGAGTTTCTTCCTCAGCCGCATCGATGTGATGGTGGACCGTGCCCTGCAAAACAACATCCTCGCCGCCACAGGCCGCGACCTCGACCGCGTGAGTTCCAACCGCAAATTGCTGGGCCGCACGGCTATCGCCAATGCGAAAATCGCGTATGCGCGCTTCCGTGTGATCTTCAGTGGCGAGCGCTGGCAACGCCTGCAAGAAGCCGGTGCGAGCGTGCAGCGTCCGCTTTGGGCGAGCGCCAGCACCAAAGACCCAGCCTACCCAGATACAATGTACGTTGATGAACTCATCGGCAAGGACACCGTGAACACCCTACCGCCGCCCACGCTCGAAGCCTTTGTGGACCACGGCACTGTCGCCGAGACGCTAACGACCGCCCTCGGTGATGCCAATGTGCTGATGGACCAGCTCAAAACCGTGGGTGTCGATATCGACAACGTGACGAAACGCCTGCAAGCCGACGGCGTAGACGCATTCATCGACTCCTTCGAGATGCTCATCGCGCAGGTGGATGCCAAGCGCATCGTGCTGAAAACCGGCATTATCGACCGGCAGAAGGTGGCGTTCGGCATTTACCGCACGGCGGTGGAACACGCACTCACCACTATGCAGAAAGATGTCGTCGATGCGCGCATTTGGGCCAAGGACGCGACCGTGTGGAAGGACCGCGCCGAGGTGATGACGGCCATCCGCAACCGGTTGGGCTGGCTCGACATACTCGATACCATCGATATCGACCGGCTGAAGACGCTACAGGCGAACGTGGGCGATGTGAGCCATGTGGTGCTGCTGGGCATGGGCGGCAGCAGCCTCGCGCCCGAGGTGCTCTACAAGAGCTTCGGGCCGCAGGCGGGCTTCCCCGAACTGCTCGTGCTCGACAACACCGACCCCACCGCCGTACAGGCCGTGGTCGATGCCGTCGACCTGCCCAAGACGCTGTTCATCGTCGCAAGCAAAAGCGGCGGCACCCTGGAAACGATGTCCTTCTTCCACTACTTCTACCAGTTGACTGGTGAAAACGGCGCGCAGTTCATCGCCATTACCGACCCCAACACCCCGCTGCAACGCATGGCCGAGGAAAACGGCTTCCGCGACGTGTTCCTCAACCCGGCAGACATCGGCGGGCGCTACAGCGCGCTTAGCTACTTCGGGATGGTCCCGGCGGCGCTCATCGGGTTGGACCTCGACAAGCTGTGGCACTACGCCACCCTCATGATCGAAGCGTGCGGCGAGAATATCCCCTCCCAGCAGCACCCTGGCATGTGGCTGGGCGTGTTCCTGGGCGCACTCGCGCAGGAAAACCGCGACAAGGTGTGCATCTTCGCGTGCGATAGCATCGCTAGCTTCGGCGATTGGGCCGAGCAACTCATCGCAGAAAGCACCGGCAAACAGGGGCGCGGCATTATCCCGGTGGTCAACGCAACCGTCGGCATGCCCCACGACTACTCGACCGACCGCAACTTCGTCTACCTGAAGGTAGACGGCGACCCCAGCACCAACGACATGGACGAGAAAGTGAAGGCCATCCGCGAGGCGGGCCACCCACGCATGACGTTGCTGCTGCCCGAACCCGAGGCCATCGCCGGGGAGTTCTTCCGATGGGAGTTTGCGACGGCCATCGCCGGGAAGATGCTGGGCATCAACCCGTTCGACGAGCCAAACGTGACCGAAAGCAAGGAAAACACCAACGCGCTACTGGCCCACTACGAGGAACACGGCGCGCTGCCGTCATCGGAACCACGCCTGAAGCAGGAAAACGTGGGCATCTACGCCGATGAGGACACCATGCGCCCACTGTATGAACTATGCGCCCAACACGGCTACGACGCCAACAGCATCGTCGAGACGTTAGCGGCGCAAATCGTGGGCACGCACGCGGGCGATTACTTCGCGCTGCTGGTGTACGCCCACCCCAACGAAACCACCGGCGACAAGCTGCGTAACTTCGCGCGGCGTGTGCGCCACGTCACCAAGCGCGCGGTCACCGTGGGCTATGGGCCGCGTTACCTGCACAGCACCGGGCAACTGCACAAGGGCGGCGCGAACAACGGCGTCTACTTCCAGTTGACGTACCCCCCACCCACCGACCTGGACATCCCCGGCGCGGGGTACAGCTTCGGCATCCTGTTCGCGGCCCAGGCCGAGGGCGACTTCCAATCGCTCTCGCGGCATAACCGGCGGGCGCTACGGTTGCACAGCGACGGCGACAACGTCGACGCGGCCATCGATCTACTCGCGCGGGCTATCGAAGTCGCCGCGGAACGTCGAAAGTAGCCCAACCATCCACCCCGGCACAGGCCGGTAGGGGCGAGCGACACACCCCCTCGCCCCAGCATGACCATACGCGATGCCATCACCGGGAGATGAGGCGCAATGGAAACGATCACACGAGAGACAGCTTCGAAACTCAGTGCGGCGGCGCGCTACGGCCCGCATGACCGGTTTGTAACCTGTGTCGCGCTGAGCGAGCAGTACATCGCGACCGGGGCCGGCGATGGCGTCGTGAAGGTGTGGCCCATCGGCGGCGGCGGCCTTGCCGAGCGCAGCGCACCACACCGCTACAGCATTACGCACCTACGGTTTGGCCCCACTACCGATAATGTGCATCCACTTATAGCCGCCGATAGCAGCGGCTCGGTGCAACTGCTGCACATCCGTGGCGAGCGGTTGGTTACCGAATACGGGCTGCAACTCCCTCGCATGATCGTGCTCGATGTGGCCTTTTTGCCCGATGGCCGGGCGTTGGTCGCCGCGAGTTACGAGGGGCACGTGCGCATCCTGGATTTACGCACCGGGCGCGAGGTGTTCACGCTGCCGCTATCGAACGCCGATGCGCCGCATGGGGCCTTCAGCGAGCAGGGTGACCGCTTCGCGATGGTGAGCGCAGAGGGGCGTATGCACCTGTGGGATACGAGCACCTGGGAAACCCTTGCCCCGCTCAAGTTGGGGGTCGCGGCGCGCATGTTGCGCTTCGCCGCGACTGACACGCGCCTGGTGTTGTTGCAATATCAATCGGACGCAGTGTGGGTGTTGGACGCACATTCCGGCGCGCCCGCTGGGCGCAACGTGAATGTCGTCTTTGCGAGCGGCGCGGCACTAAGCCCCGATGGCACCCTACTGGCTGTGCCCCACACCCAGAAGGACGGGCCGATGTCGTTGTTCGACGTGGAGAGCGGCGAGGAAGTGCATCGCATCAACGGGGGCGGGCCGGCGACTTTTTCGCCGGATGGCCTGTCGATTGCCTGCGGCGACGGCTACGCCCAGCAAAGCAAATACGTCGAGTTACTCACCACCTCCGAAGATACGTTGCCCACGCTAGACGCACAGGTTGCGGGTCCCATCGGGTTGGCCGGTTTGGGCGCGTTGAGGGTGCTACGAACCCTCAGCGGACATCAGGGTGTGGTGAACACGGTTGCGTTCGCGCCAGACGGCGAAACCCTTGCATCGGGCGGGGCCGACCGCACCGTCTGGCTGTGGAACGTCGTCACCGGGGAAGAACGCGCGGTGCTGCATGGCCACAACGCCGAAGTAACGGCCGTCGCATTCAGCCCCACAGGCGGCACCCTTGCGAGCGGCAGCGGTTACTTCGGCAGCATCGATGACAACACCGTTCGCCTTTGGGATGTCAGCAGCGGAAAGCCGATGTACACATTCTTCAAGCATCTCGCGCGCGTGACGGCTGTCGCCTTCGCCGGTGAAGACCATATCGCCAGCGCCGACGCCGACGGCACCGTTTATGTGTGGGAGGTTTCGACAGGCGATGTGATCCACACGCTGAAGCACGCGTCCCCGGTTAATGGCCTTGCCGCCCACCACGACCTCGTCGCCGTTGCGGTGGGGGGCGGTAAAAGCGGCGATACCAACGTGTACCTGTGGCGCAACGGCGACAAAGAACGCACGCTCGACACCTTCCGCGATTGGGCGCAACGTGTGACCTTCAACGACGATGGCACGCATGTGTACGCCGTCGACTACAGCAATCGGCTGTGCGGTTGGGACGTGGCAACCGGCGACCTCGTGCTCGATGCCCCCGGTGGGGTGAACCTCGCGGCCAGCCACGACGACATGTTTATCGCGGTGGCGCTGGACAAAACGGTGAAGCTCGTACCCATCCACGACCCCCAGGACCCGACGCGCGTGCGCAATTCATCGAATGTGCTGGCGGTGGCGTTCAGCGAGTACATGCTCGCGGCGGCCTTGCAGGACGGCACGGTGGCCGTGTGGGGCCTCCCGGTCGATAGCAAGGCCATCACCCAAAGCCACGAGCGAGTACGCCTAGAGCAAACGCTTTCCGGTCGGCACACGTTTTCGCTGGTGAAACTCGTTTGCACCCACGCCCAGGAGAGCGGCGGCGACGAGCCGTTCATCCGGGTGGATGGGCGTACAATCTGGCGCATCACCGACGCGGGGCGCACCATGCACCACGACCCTACGCGCCCCAAAGAGGTCGACACCTACAACTTCCGCGACTGCACCGTGCACGACCACAACGGCTGGCACCCCGCAGTGGGTTACCAACCCGAGGACTTCGTGTTCACCGGGCTAACGGGCGACCTGAGCATCGAACTGTGGGAGGCCGACCTGCTGCTGCGCGGTGGCGACGACTACCTCGGCGGCACGGTCATCACGTTGGAGAAGGCCGACCAGGGCGAGGTGGAAATGGTCATCTACAAGGACGGCGCGACGTATGTGCTCACGTATGAGGTCACGGCAGAGGCGGCACCTGCGTCGGGCAACCCTACCCCGGAGGGCGTGCGCTAGGATACATCGCATTTTGATGTATAATCAACCACATCTAACAATTATAAAAGCAAAATGTGACCCCCAAATGGGCCGACGCGAAGAATTTCTCTTTGAACACTATCGCCAAAATCTAAACGCACTGATCAAAGCTGACTCACGACTTAAATTAAAGCTCGACAGAGATGACATTGTCATTTGTCCGTTGTGCTTTAATAAATATTTTACCCGTGAGGGTATCGGCACTGGAGACCTAACTGCGGAACATGCCCCACCTGATAAACTTGGCGGGAAAGTGGGTACGCTGACGTGCCGGGACTGCAACAACAATCATGGTGCTTCGCTAGACAGTCACTTGGTCCAGTATATCCGGGACATAGATGCATTGTCGGGTACTGGGCCAACCTATGTGGATGGCACTGCAAGTGGGGGCGAAAGTGGTGAATTCAGGATAGAGTTTCGCTCCGTCGGTGATAAAAAATGGGAACTACTCGGTGTACCTAAAGCGTCCGACATCAGAAACATTGATAAGTTTACCGAGGAGTTTCTATCAGCCAACTTCAAATTTAATCTCAAACTGCGGTTAAGAGATCCACATAGAGCAAAAGTAAGTCTGATTCGCTCGGCCTATCTCATTGCGTTCAGTTATTTAGGGTATGGATTTTTGGTTAATCTCAATCTTGGTCGTTTGCGTCACCTGTTCAACAATCCTTGTGAGGAAGCTTTCCCGATCCACGGCGTCCTGCTCCCATTTGAACATGAACACAGTGATGATGTGCTGGGAATCAACCTCATTAGCAATCCCACCGAAATGAAGTGTTATTTCATCGTGTTCGATGTTCAGGCGGAAGACGGGTTGTCTCGTAGAGTTGGCGTTATGCTCCCCGGCCCCAATTACAAAGATTACAAAATGTTCGACAACATTGAAGACTTTGATAGAACAACCGTCACCATAAATCATTTCGACATCGAGTTTGCCGACAAACTTCATGAACCATTTCTGGCTCACAGAAGAATATGGAATTCCATATAATGTTGGCCTCGCAATTCTCAACGTAGCGCACCTAGTGCGACGCGAATCCGGTGTTCGAAAGAGCGCCAAATAGCAACATCCGCACCCCACGCTACCGATGCCCCGCCCCCCGTGCTACCCTTTGGAGAGCGTTCGCCAGGGGGCTTTTGCCAGATGACCAAGCATAGAGCAGGCGATATTGAGATTCCGCGCAACGCGGTGAAGTGGGCTGGGCGCGCCGTGCTGCTGATTGCCGTACTCGGCGTGGTGTGGCTCCTCGCGGCGTCCACCATTGCCCGTGGACTCACCAGCCGGGCACAAACCCTCGCCGATGACGGCGCGTATGAGCGCGCCATGGGCCTGTACAACACCGCCCTTTTCCTCCACCGCGACTACGCTGAGGCGTACAAGTTCCGCGCGTTTAGCCACAACTGGCTCGGCGATTATGAGGCCGCCCTCGCCGACTTCGAGCAGGCTAACGAACTCGATCCGCGCGACCCGGTGACGTTGGTGTGGTTGGGCCATACGCACTACAACCTCGGCGACCCCGAAGCGGCTATTCCAGCTTACCAGGAGGCCGCGCTGCTCGACGACTTCGAGCAGGAGCTAGCCGCCTACTACGGCCTCGGGTTGGCCTTCGGGGCCGTCGATAATATGAGCGCCGCCATCGAGTATCATACGCTCTCGGTGATGTTGCAGGAGGACGCCGGGGAAATCAGCGCGCCGTATTATTATTATGCGCTGGGCAACGCGCTCAACGCTGCCGGTGAATACAGCGACGCCTTCCGCGCGTACACCGAGTACACCCAGCACGCCAGCGACCCGGCAGTCCTTTCCAGCATCCGCGAACAGTGGTTCAACAGGGGCACGGCCCTCAGCGATGCGGGCGAACACGCCAACGCCGTCGAGTATTTCACGCGTGCCATCGAAATGGACCCGGCCTACTTCGATGCCTACCGGGCGCGGGGCTTCGCCTATACCTGGCTCGACGAACCCACCGCCGCCCGTGCCGACTTCCGCCGGGCTGCCGAACTGCGGCCAGACGACCCCGACATGGCCGTGTGGACCGGCCACATGGAGTATCAACTCGATAATTTGGAGGCAGCGCAGGCCGCCTTTCGGCGTGCTGTTAGCCTCGGCGCGCGGATGGACGGCAACTACGGCCTGGGCCTTGTGTACAACGCGCAGGGCAACTACGAACGGGCTATTGACGCCTACACCCAGGCCATCGCCGTGCAGGAGGTCGCCGGGAACATCGAGCACCCGTTCCATTACTACGTGCTAGGGCAGGCCCTCTGGGCCGATGGCCAACAAGAGGCGGCACGCGTGGCCTACGGGCAATACCTGCAACACGCGGGCGAAAACGCCGACCCGGCCATCGTCGCCGAGTTGCAAACCCTACGCTAAACCTACGCTTGTGCAACAGCGCCGATATTCGCCACAACAACTGCATTGTACGAATAGAATTCGACAGACAACTGTAGAGTAGGAAAACGACGATGCGAAAGATAACCCTCACGATCGCTTTTTTGTTGCTGGTGATGGCCCTCGCGCTGCCTGCCGGGGCACAGCAGGATGGCCGCATCAACCCGAGTGTGGTGGACCTCGCGATTTACTGTGCGGGCGATGGCGGCATTTCGGTGTGGGTCATCGAGCCAAGTGGCGAGGGTGTCCCGGCCTTCGAGGTACGCTTACCACAGGTACAAAGCGCGCTCGCAACTGCCAACGGGCGCAGTGAAGTCGTCGTTGCGCGCGGGGCCAATGCCGTGCTCACCGCCCTGCCGAGCGCCCAACTGCGTGCCGACCTCGACGACCCCGACCGCAAGCCGTACACCTTCACCTTTGCGGGCGACCGCTGCGGCCCGATGGATATGAACGCGCCGCAATTCGGTGGCGCGGTGGTTGGTGCGCCCTGCAGTAATGGCGGCGGTGGTG
>CAYSVE010000113.1:0-1981 GCA_964434365.1 uncultured Anaerolineaceae bacterium
CGTCGGCTTTCTGATCTTCCTGGCGGTCCTCGTCTTCATGCAAGTCTTCGGTGGGGAGGGTGCGCGTTCCATCGAAACCGCTGAGCGGGCGCATCAACAGTGCGGCGAGCACCACCCCACCCACCAGCGCCGAGGTCACATACAGCCAGCCGACCTGTGTCTGGTTCGCGGCGAGGTAGAGCAGCACTGCCGTCACGAGGAAGGTGTAGGCGCGCCCCGTCGGCAGGGGTAGGGCGCGCCGCAACGCAACGAGGCGCGACATCGCAGCGGCTACTCGGTGGTTTCGGTTTCGTCGGGGGCGTTGCCCTTGGCCTCCTGCGCCGCGAGCCACGTGGTATACGCCTCCTCGTCGACCATCTCGCCACGCTGTACCTCAGTCTCAGTCAGGTTGCGGTTGCTATCGAAGTGGAGCATCATCTCGATCTCGCGGAAGCAGGGATAGGTGGTGCCGCGTGCGAGCTTGCGCACGAAGTACCCGCTGCCATCGTCGGCCTGGCTGAGGTCGTTGCGCGGGTCGATGCGCACTTTGACGACTTCTTCGCAGCCGCGCGGGCGCACATAAAAGTAGATGCCGCCGTCATCGGCGTTGTTGCCGCCGCTACCGCCACCGAACAAGTTCTTTAGGATGTTCATGGTTGTGCTTTCGTCTTGTGTACGTCGTTGCGGGCTATTATAGCGGCACTTTTTCGCATTGGATGTCCCCAGCCGTCTTCGCTGCATTGTAGTGTATCGGGGTGGGCGGACACTCGGGCCCGCCACTATATGACGACAGTTGTTCTAGCCCCGCCGCTCCAGGTGACGGGCGGCCAATTGACCCCACACAGTATTCGGTGCGTCGGTCCATAGAGCGTAGTACGCCTCGCGCGCGGGTTGACGGTTCGCGGCGAGGTCGAGCGCGAGCGCGCGGACGTACCGCGCGGCGTCCGTCAGTGGGAGGCCGCTGCTGCCCTGCGCCGTGTCGATGATGTTGACGGCGGCCAGCGGTTCATCGCTGAGGAAAAGGGCATCGAGCGCCGATTGCGGCAAGTCGGTGACGGTAGGTGTGGGGTCGGGGGGGGTAAACTGCGGCGGCGTGTTTGTAAGGGCGATGGTATACCGGTCGAAGACGAGCGGGTCGTCGAGGTTCGGCGCGGGCGTGAATTCGAACCAGAGCGCATCGGACAAGCTGAATCGTACCACCTGCCGGTCTCGGCGGCCTGCCTCGCGCACAGTGAGGTTGTCGTGCACGGTAAAGCCGAGTATATCTAACTGTTCTTCCAGCGAAATTGTCGAATCGAGGGGTAGCGCGTTGAGGGTCGCTTCGGTGGCTGCGCCGAGGGCGCACGCACCATCGCCATCGGCGATGCGGTCCAATTCGGCACACACTTCGAGTGGCAGGTTGCTCCCGCCTTGGTCGAAGATGCGCAGGAACGCGCGCGACTGCGCATCGACCCACGAACCGGTGTCTGGCATATCGGCGAGAGACGCTGCCAGGGTTTGCCCCTCCGCCCGGCGGCCATCGAACAGGTAGAGCACGGCCAATGTCATGTTGACGCGCGCCAGCGTCGGCTCGTCTGCGGGGTTGTTGAGCAGTTCCGCGCCATCGACCACGGTTTCTAGCGCAGCGACGCCTTCGGCAGTGGGGCCGCCGAACAGGGCTTCGCGGCTGGGCAGGCGGCAGGCGAGGGTGTCCTGCGGGAAGTATGTGTCGATAAGGGGTTGCGGGGTGAAGGTGTTCGCACCCCATGTCCATTGAATGGTGCGCTCCTCGATGCAGCCCCAGAAGCTATCGCCAGGCCGGTACTCGTTGACCAGGAATTGCTCGCCACCCTGCGGGAAATCGACGATGGCCCCGTAGCGCACGCTTTCGTTGGGTCGCGTGAGGTCGACGACTTGCTCGCCGCGCACCCCGAACAGCCGCAGTGTGATGTTCAGGTCGCCGTTGTCGACGGCCACCGCGAGTTCGTCCAGCCCATCGGCGTTGATGTCCGCCGCGCGGATG
>CAYSVE010000113.1:1991-11682 GCA_964434365.1 uncultured Anaerolineaceae bacterium
GCGTTCGGGCTCGATTCCGCGAAGATCGATCAGAACGCGGGCGACCTTCTCGGCACGTCGGGGAGCACGCCGGGCGGGTCGGACGAGGTCTGCGGGCTCGACCAGCCTCCGGAGCTCCACGCGATCGACGCGCCGCTGAACGGGGCCACCGGAATGCCGTTCGGGATGAGGGGCGTGCCATCGACGACCGGGATGTAATCGCGGTAGCCGTTGGGGCCGCGCACGGTGAGCAGTTCATCGGCGATTTCGTTCTGGTTCAGGCGCACGGGCTGCGATGTGACCGTAAAGCCGTTGGGTGGATTGCCGCCCGGTGTAAACACGGGCCGCACCACGCTACGCGCATCGACGTTTGGCGCGCTGAGCAGCGTTCGCGCGAGCGACTCGCGCGCGGCGAGGTCACGAGGTGCCCGAGGGTAGCGGCGGCTCATCTCGTAGAGCGTCAACTGTGTTGCGAGGTCGGCCCCCGCCCTGCCGATAACGGCCTGCTGCGCCTGGGCTTCCACCAATTCAACGATGTCCTGCTCGGTCCACAGCCGTAGCGCGTAAAAGTCGATGGGTGCGTCGGGTGTCACATTTGGGAGCGGTGCGGGCAACGTCGGCGCGGGGGTGTTGGTCGCAAAGGGGATGAGCGCCGGGTTGCTCGGTGTGTTCGTCGCGAGGTTGAGCGGTGGCAATGGCGTGCCATCCTGCGCGAGAACAGGCAGTGCAACGAGTATCAGCAAAAGCAGCAGGGCATAGGTTCGGCGGCGCATGATCGATTTCCCCCTTACGATGTGGTCAACGGATGACTCTCTCGGAACCCAATATAGCACTCATCCTCACAGGCTGCCCACATGCTGTATACTATGAGTCATGACACGCACAGTGCACATCCTCCAATGACCTACGCGGCCCAACGTCAGCAGATGGTGACCGAGCAGCTAGAAGCGCGCGGTATTAGCGACGCACGCGTGCTCGAAGCGATGCGCCGCGTCCCCCGCGAGCGCTTCGTGCCGCCGCCGATGCGGGCGAAAGCCTACGCCGACGGCGCACTCCCTATCGGCAATAATCAGACGATTTCGCAGCCCTTCGTCGTCGCCCTGATGACGCAGCTCCTGCGGTTGCAAGGCACCGAAACGGTGCTCGAAATTGGCACGGGGAGCGGTTACCAGGCCGCGATATTGTGCGAACTCGCGGCGCAGGTGCACTCGTTGGAGCGACACCCCGCCCTCAGCCAGAGTGCTGCCGCTGTGCTCGGCGAATACGCCAACATCACCCTGCACGTGGGGGATGGCACACACGGCCTGCGGCAGTTTGCCCCCTACCACGCCATTATCGTCACGGCGGCGGCACCGTCGCTGCCGGGGCCGCTGCGCACGCAACTTCATCCCAATGGCGGGCGGATGGTCGTGCCTGTGGGCAACAGCAAGAGCCAGCGCATCCAGCGGCTCACCCGGCAAGGCGACCGCTGGCGCATCGAAAAGTCCATCGCCGTGCGCTTCGTGCCCCTTATCGGGCGTTACGGCTTCCAGCAAAAGCAATAGACGAATCCATGAACCACGCCACATTCACGTTTCACCCTTCGCTGAAGTTCTTTCTGCCACGCGTTAAGCGCCGTGGACCGTTCCAGCACACATTCGAACATCGCACATCCATCAAGGACATGGTGGAGTCGTTTGGGGTGCCGCACCCCGAAATCGGCCTGTTGGTCGTCAACGGCGAGTCGGTCGATTTTGGGTATATGATGGCCGATGGCGACGACGTTGTCGTTCATGGCTGCGAGCACGACGCCGATGTGCAGCCACAGGTGGCCCTGCGCCCCCCGCGCGAAGGCCGCACACGCTTCATCCTCGATACGCACCTGGGACGGCTGGCGGCATATTTGCGCATGGCCGGGTTCGATACGTTGTATCGCAACGACTACCCCGACGACGAACTCGCGCGGGTGGCCCACGATGAGAACCGGGTGCTGCTTACGCGGGATGTCGGCTTGCTCAAGCGCAGTTTGGTAACACATGGCTATTTCGTGCGCGAGACGAAACCACGCAAGCGCATCATCGAGGTGATGCGCCGCTACGACCTCGCCGATGAGGTGCAACCCTTCGCCCGCTGTACCAAGTGCAACGGCTTGCTGAATGCGGTCGATAAGGCGACGGTCGCAGATGACCTCCCGCCGCGCACTGCGGAGTACTTCGATGCGTTCTACCAGTGCGAGGCGTGCGCGCAGGTCTACTGGCCGGGCAGCCACTACGAGAAGATGCAGGCCCTCCTCGCCGAGGTGATGGAAACATAGACGCATGCGGGCGGGGCGGACTGGACAACTTGCCTACACGCGAACGATTGCACCCAATATCGAAAAATCGTATGCATCGCACGAATTCTGCATAAAATCACTGCACGTTGGCGCAATGATGCGTTAGAATACAGTGGATATAGTATAAATTTACCGTGTCCACCCTGGAGAAAACGATGAGTGTCGTTGCCCTTGGAGAATTGTTGATCGATTTTGTCGCGCTGGAAAGCGGCGTCACCGTTGGCGAGGCGTCTGGCTTCCAGAAGGCCCCCGGCGGTGCCCCGGCGAATGTCGCAGTGGCGGTGGCGCGGTTGGGCCACGAGGCACGCTTCATGGGGCAGGTGGGCAGTGACCCCTTTGGGGCGTATCTACGGGGTGTGCTGGCCGACGAGGGCGTCGATGTGCGTGGCCTCACCGAAACCGACGAAGCCCGTACGATGCTCGCGTTTGTGTCCAACGCCAGTGAAACCGGCGAACGCAGCTTCATGTTTTACCGCCACCCCAGCGCCGATATGCTCATGTCGCCGGATACAATCGTGCTGGATGTGCTCGACGACGCGCGCGTGTTTCATTTCGGTAGTATCACGCTCATCACCGAACCGGCGCGGAGTGCGTGCCTCGCTGCCGCCGACGCCGCCCGCGAGAAGGGCTTGCTCATCAGCTACGACCCGAACCTGCGCCTGCCCCTTTGGCCAGATGAAGACACTGCGCGGCTGGGGATGCGCCTCGGCCTGGACTACGCGACGGTCCTCAAGGTAAGTAAGGAAGAACTGGAATTCCTCACGGGTGGGCAGGATGTGACCCCGCTTTGGCGCGACGCGATGCGCCTGATTCTCGTCACCGATGGCGAGAACGGTGCAAAGGCCTACCCACGTGAGGGCGACCCGGTGACCGTGCCGGGCTTCAAAGTCAAGCCAGTCGATACCACGGGCGCGGGCGATGCCTTCGTCGCCGGGGTGCTGGTAGGGATACTGGAAAACGACACGACATTTACTCAACCCGATGTACTGCGGCAGATACTGACACTCGGTAACGCGTGTGGCGCCCTGGCGACGACGCAACGTGGGGCGATCCCGGCATTGCCGACCCGTGCCGCAGCCGACGAACTTGCAAAGGCTTAGTGCTAGGACGAAGACCCATGCCCGAATTCCCATGCCCGCGCTGCGGTCATCCGCTCTCATTACATGCGTACAGCGGCAAAATCGTCTGCGAAAACTGTAACCTGGTCCCAGAAGATCGCCATCAGAAGAACGCGCTGCGCCTGGGCACCTTCGAACTGGATGACTTGCGTGGGGTGTCCATTGAGGCGAACCCCGCCGATGTGACCATCCGCGCGACGAACGCTTACAATAAGGCGCTGGAGGCCATCCACCGTAAGAAGGGTAAAGAGGCTATCGCAGCGCTGGAAGAGGCGCTCGACGAACAGCCGGACCTCATCGAGGCGCACCTGTTGCTGGGGCAAATGTACAAGGACCCCCTCACCCGTGCCGAGCACCTTAATGCGGTGCTGGAACACGTCCCCAAACAGCCGAAGGCCTACCGACTCGCGCGGCAACTGGTAGGCTTGCCAGACGAGACGGGGCGTAAGGTGACGGCCCCACTGCCAGACATCGAGCCGCTTTCCGAAACTGCTGCGCTGCGCGAAATCGTCGAGCTTCCGCCGCAGGTGCTTCGGTGCGATAACTGTGGTGCGGTGCGCACAGCCCCCGACCGTGAATTGCCCGAGTGGTGTCCGTTTTGTGGCAACACGCCGATTTTACACGAGGAGCACGACCTGAGCGGTTTTCAGCCGCGCGGGTTGGTGCCGCTGCGGGTGACGCGCAAAACGGCCATGCAAACCCTCAAACTCACGTTGCAGAAGATTCAGCAGGACGGCAAGCTGGATGCCAACGCGCTCGAAGAAATGTCGATGGATGCGGTGTTCATTCCCTTCTGGGTGTTCGATGTCGACATCGATGGTGAGCGCCAGCGGCATCAGGTGCCTGCGGTGATGTCGCCGCCGCCCGCGACTGTCGCCAAGATGGACGAAATCCGCTTCGATGAGGTAAGGCCCTTTCGGCTAGAGCAAATCGAGCGGGTGCCTGCACTGGTGGCTAACGTCACGTTCGAGGATGCGACCAAGCGGGTACGCACGCGCATTTCGAAGGGGTTGCGGCGGCGCAACGTCGAAGACCACCCTGGGACCAGCAAACTGGCGATGAACCCGCAGATGATTTTGCTCCCGGCGTGGAATGTGACGATCTTCGATACGAAGGCGGTACGGGTCATGCTCATCGATGGCACAACATCGCGCGCAAGCATCAGCAAAGCCACCGCGCAGTTCGAGTGATGCGGCTGGTTTACATCGCGAACAACCGCATCCCCACGGAAAAAGCCCACGGGCTGCAAATCGTCCAAAACTGTGAGGCCCTCGCCAATGCGGGGGCCGATGTGCGTTTATGGACGGCGGCTCGTGTGAACACCCCCGCGATGCGTGCTATCGATGATTTGTGGGCCTACTACGGCGTGGCGCGGAACTTCGGGTTTCGGCGGTTGCCGTGCATGGACCTGTTGCCGTTGGTGCCGGGCCGTACGGATGCGCTCGCGAAGCTCATTTTTTACCTGCAACTGGCGACATACATTGTGTCGGCGGTGGTGGCTGCGCTTTTCACCCGTGCGGACCTATTCTATAGCCGCGATGCGCGTGTGCTGCTGGCACTCAGTCGGTTTTTCCCTGCGCGTAAACTGGCCTACGAGGCGCATCAACTGGCGGAGGGCGAGGCCGGCAAGCGACTGCAACGTGCGGCGATGCGTCGTGTGGGGGCGGTTATCCCGGTGACGGCGAAACTGCGCGATGGCCTCGTCGCGCTGGCGGCAGAAAGCGAGGCCGAGCTGCTGCGCGAAAAATGCCTCGTTGCGCACGACGGGGTGCGGGCGGCACGCTTCGAGGGGATGCCGCCGCAGGCTGAAGCGCGGGCACGGTTGGGCTGGCCAACCGAGGCGTTCGTGGTGGGGTATGTGGGGCGGCTGCACACGATGACGATGGACAAAGGCGTCGGTACGCTCATCGAGGCGCTGGCATCGGTCGGTGACGTGGCGTTGGCGCTGGTCGGCGGCCCCGATGAGCAGGCCGAGGCGTTCCGTGAACAGTGGCGGGCACTGGGCTTACCCGCTGAGCACTTCCTCTATGCCGGGCATGTGCCGCCGGATGATGTGCCTGATGCCCTCAGCGCGTTCGATGTGTGCGCGATGCCCTTCCCCTGGACAATGCACTTCGCCTACTATGCGTCGCCGATTAAATTATTCGAGTATATGGCGAGTGGGCGCGCCGTCGTCAGCAGCGATTTACCCGCCTTCGCGGACGTGGTGACGGATGGCGAGCACGCGCTGCTGGTTTCGCCGGGCGATGCTGAGGCGTTAGCACACGCGATTTTACGCTTAAAAGCCGATCCGGCGTTGCGGTCTCGGCTGGGCGAGGCTGCGCGCGAGCGTGTGTTCGCCCACTATACGTGGGCGGCCCGCGCAGAGGCTATTCTGGGGCACATCAGGCGGTGAGGGTGTCGTCCTCGTCCTCGTCGCCGTATTCGTAGATCACCGGTTGCCGCGCTGCCCCAGAGGCGAGCACAGTCATGTCGCTGGGGCGGTTACGCCACATCGGCGAGACCTGATGCACTGCCACCGCGCCATTGATTTGCATCGTGCGGGTGGTATGAATGATCTGGTCGGTTGCGACATCGGCGGTGAGCACGATGGTATTCGGTGATTCGGCGAACAGGGCACCGATGACCGCGCCGATGACCGCCGCGACCGCCATACCCAAACCGATGACGAGCGTATTGGCCCCGACGCCAGGGATGAGCATCGCAAGGCCACCGAAGACGACACCGACGACCAAGCCCTTCAGGGTGTTCGGCCCCCGGTTAGACGGCAATGGCTCGCGCAAAGACGGGAGCGCGTCGCAGGCGATTTCGAACTCGGGTGCGGTGGAATCTGCTAAAATGCCGATCTGGGAGACGGGGTGCCCCTCTTCGATGAGGGCATAGGCGGCGCTATGTGCCCGGGATGATTTGTGGAAGATACCGAAAATTGTCTTGTGCATCTGTACCTGCCCAACGCTTCCTCACACGCGAATAATAGCATCATTTAGCTAAAGCGGATGTTAAGTAGCCGAATTGTACTATCTGTGAGGGAATTGTAAATGCGCGTGGGTTTCATTACATCGGACCTCGGGCACCACCATGGGTGGGCGCACTACAGCCTGTCTTTGATCGAGGCGTTGCTTGCACAAGGTACCGAACCGGCTGTGGTCATCACCGCGCGGAACAACGCGACTACGGGCCCGAACCTCCCTGTGTGGCATATGCTGCCGAGCATTGCCCCGGCGGAACGCTGGCAACTTCCGAAGTTAATGGCTGCGGTGGGGGATGTTCGGCGTACGTTGTACCGCTGCGGCGCACAAATCGTGCACATCACGGCGGAGCCGTATGCCGTGATGGGGCCGTACCTGGGGTTGCCTTACCTCATCACCGGGCATGGGAGCTACGCACGCGCTGGCGAAACCAAGCATCCGCTGGTACGCGGATTGCACAAACACGCCTTTCGGCGCGCCGAGGTGGTCGTCTGCGTGAGCGGTTTCACCGCACAGGTCGCCGAAGCGGCCACGCCGGGTATTCGAACCGAGGTCGTGAACAACGGCATCGACCCGGCCCGTTTTGCCAACCTCCCAGCGCGTACCGATAACACGCCGACCGTGCTGACAGTGGGGGGCGTGAAAAAGCGCAAGGGCACGCGTGATCTCGTGGCGGCGATGGCCCACGTGCCAAGTGCGCGCCTGGTTATCGTTGGTAACCTGGAGGCGGAACCGGAGACCGTCGCCGACGTTCGCGCGCTGATCGATCGGCTGGCGTTGGTGGATCGGGTGGTGTTGGCGGGGCACGTCTCCGAGGAAGACCTGCTGCGTTGGTACAGCGCTGCCGATGTGTTTGCGTTACCGGCAGTCAACAAGAACTGGAAGTTCGAGGGGTATGGGCTGGCCTTGCTGGAGGCGTCGGCAGCGGGGATACCGGTCATCGGCACGTATGGTAACGGCACTGCCGACGCCGTCCGCGATGGTGAGACGGGGCTGTTGGTGCCACAAAACGATCCAATCGCGCTGGCGGAGGCTATCAACGGGTTGTTGAACGACCACGACCTCGCTGCTCGTATGGGGGTTGCCGGGCGAGCCTTCGCGGCAGCACAGACCTGGGGCCATGTTGCCGAACGGATGCTTGCGACCTATGAAACCTATGCTTGAGCGACTGCGTGCGGGCCTTGCTACCCGCTTCATGCGCAATTCCACGGCGGTGATGGTGGGTAACTACACGGGGACGGCCTTCGGCATCGTCACATCGATTGTGCTGGCGCGGGTGCTGGGTCCGGTCGATTTCGGGTTACTCATCCTCGCGACGACGGCGGTCAACACGGTGGTGCAGTTTATGGACCTGCGCACTTCCGAGGGGCTGGTGCGTTTTATGGGTGAGGCACTCACGAACGACGACGGTCGCGCCGCCGTGACGTACTTTCTGGTCGCGCTGGCCATCGACGTGCTGTTGATGGTGCTGACGGTGATTGCGGTGTGGTGGGTGTCGCCGTTGCTAGTGAGTGTGCATCCGCAGCGGGTGCTGTTGGCAAGCTTCATCGGGGCTTATGCTTCCACGGTGCCGTTCAACTCGCTGAAGAACACCTTCCGGACGGCGCTCATCGTCACCGATGCCTACTGGCAGCACACCATCGCGATGGCGGGGGGCGCGGCGGTGCAGTTCGTCGCGCTGACGCTGTTGGCGTTCAGGGGGCCGGGGGCAGCGGTGTGGGGCTATGTCATCGGCGCGGCGGCAAACGGGCTGCTGGCGGCGGGTTTCGCAGTGCGGGCGTTGTATCGAGTGGCGGGCACCCTGCGGGGCGAGCACTATCGCGCGCGCTTGCGCAAGCTGTTGCCCTTCACCGTGCAAACGAGCCTGATGCAGTCGCTGAAGTCGGTTGCGGGGAACGTCGATGTGTTGTTGTTGGGCGCGCTGCAACCCATCGAAATGGTGACGTTTTACCGCCTCGCGCGTAGTGCAGCCTCGCTGATTGCGATCCCGTTTGCGCCGGTAGGCACCGTGCTGTACCCCACCCTCACCGCCGCCTTCGCGAAGGATGATGTGGGCCGGGTTCGGCATTTGGTGCGGCAATTTACATTGATAAGTGGCGCGGTGGGCGTCGCCTGTGTGGTGGGGTTGCTGCTTCTGGCCGATTTCCTTGTGCTGTTGTTTTACGGTGCGAGTTATAGTCCCACTGCGAACGCGTTGCGCGTCATGGCGGTCGGTGTGGCTCTGGAAAACAGTTCTCGGTGGATGCGCCCGGCAGCGCTCGCAAAGGGGAGGCCGGGGCTGGTCACATTCACCGGGCTGGTGACGCTGCTCACGCGGTTGGCGTTGGTGCTGCCGCTTGTGATGGCAGCGGCGGCGGTGGGGGCAGCGTGGGCCTACACCCTCGCGGTGATCGTCTCTGTGGGGTTGAATGTGTTTTACACGTTACCGAGAATCGGCGTTTGGGGGAGAGCGACCGCGTGAAAATCGTCATCCTGAGTGATACCATTCCGCCGGAGGCTCCCGGTGGTGCGGGGCCAATCGCCTGGGCGTTGGCAAAGGCACTGTATGGTATCGGCCACGAGGTGTATGTGGTGGCCTCGACGCCCGGCCCGTCGTTCGAGGAGGACCGGGCGGGCTTGCCCACGCTGCACCTGCACTCGGCGTATCGAGGACGATGGCAGCCGTATTTCAGCCTGTACAACCCGCAGACGGTAGGCGCGCTACGGCGATTCTTCAAGCGAGTGCAACCCGATGTCGTCCATGCGCATAACATCCACGCACACCTGAGCTACCACGCGCTCACACTCGCCAGGCAGGCTGGCGCGCGGGTGGTTTTCACCTCGCACGATGTGATGCCCTTCGCCTACAACCGGCTACGGCACTTCATCGACCCGAGAAGTTGCCAACCACGCGATTATCGGTTGCCGCGCTTTTACAACCTTCGCGAGATGCGCCTGCGTTATAACCCGTTCCGCAACCCGACGATTCGACGTGTGCTGATGAACAGCGTCGATGTGCGGCTGGCGGTGAGTGAGGCCCACCGGCAAGCGCTCGTGGCGAATGGGCTAACCGGCTTCGAGGTGGTGCATAACGCGCTCGATGCGCGCCCTTTCGACGAAGTAACCGACGCGCAGGTGCGGGCTTTTCGGTTGGCGTATGGCCTCCCCGATGATCGGCCCGTGATTTTGTTCGGCGGGCGACTAAGTGAGGACAAAGGCGGCGAAACGCTACTGCGCGCACTCAAGTTGGGGGGGGGGGATGTGGCATTGCTTGTGATATCGCGGACGGAGCCGGCGCAGCACATCAAGGGCGCAGCGATGGGCACCTACTG
>CAYSVE010000114.1:0-11654 GCA_964434365.1 uncultured Anaerolineaceae bacterium
GGCCTTCTCGGGGCTACGAAGCGATCATCCTCATCTCAAATTATCCTCTACACTTCACAACGCAAAGTTATTACATCGTTATCAGCCCCCGTATTTGGGTAGAAGCTCGCGCGCAAATGCACATTTTCTCGTTTGATTTACGCTTCCTTACTTTTAATTACGTAAAATTTTGTGTACACTTTATGGTGTATCAATTATTTAGGCCGCCATCATGTGGCCGTGAATTATGCGGGTGTGTGACTAAACGATGGGTTGTGGGAGCACCCCAAGACACACCGCCACAACCAAACTGACAATCGAATTTACCGAATCCTGGGATGCTTCATGGTCGACGAGAATTTCCAACGATGCCTAGACCTCATCGAAGAACGAATGGGCATTGTGTTGAGAGAGTCGCATCGAATAAAGGCAGCAGAACGCACATTGCAAGCGGCGATGCAGCTTGCCCAGGTGACGGATTTTGTGCAGTTGCACCGCAACGCAAGATGTCTCTACAGGAAACCAGCAGCCCGCTGTGGCACGACGTAATCCACGGGTTGACGATCGGTGAGACGTACTTCTTCCGCAATACGGCGTACATGAACGCGCTTCAACAACACGTCATCCCCGGTTTGTTACGCCGAAACCAACGCAGCCTGCGGGTGTGGAGCGTGGGTTGTGCCACAGGCGAAGAACCCTACACCCTGGCGATGCTCCTGCGGGACCAAATCACCGATATTGCGAACTTCGACCTCTGCCTGCTGGGGACAGACATCAACGAGGGGTACCTTGCGAGCGCAAAGCGGGGCGTGTATCGGGCGCACTCCTTCAGGAGCGAAACACCGGACCACGTTCAGAAGCGCTGGTTTACGCCCAACACAGGCAGTTTTCAGATCAAACAGGAATTGCGCGATATGGTGACGTTCCGACAGTTGAACCTGGCGGAAGCCACCTACCCGAGCGAGCTTCACAATCTGCACGACTTCGACCTCATCATGTGCCGCAACGTGACGATTTACTTCCAGACCGAGACAACGCGGCGCATCGTGCGTCAACTATGGCAGAGCCTCGCCGATGGCGGCTGGCTGATTTTGGGGCACTCCGAGGCGATGCTGTACACGTCGCCGGAGGTAAAAACACACAACTTCGCCAACGCGATCTTCTATCAACGGCAAAAAGGGGCGCCGCCCGCGCGCCAGGCGACAGCGGCCCCGGTGTCCGAGCAGTCCCGTCGACGTCGGTTGACCGATTCCAACCGGTTGCCAGCACCTCGCCCTGTTACCGAACGGTTGCCGAAGCGCCCGCCGGAAACTGCCGAGACCCTGTACAAAATGGCGAAACAATCGGCGGACCATGCCGATTGGCAGAAGGCGCTGCAATACCTCGACCGCGCCGAGATACAAAATAACCTGGACCCCAAGGTGTATTACCTGCGCGCATTGGTGTACCGCGAGAACCAGCAACACGATGAGGCATTCGCGGCGTTGCGCAAGGCGTTGTACTGCAACCCGAACTTCATTATGGCGCACTACACACTCGGGGAGATGCAGGAAGCTGCCGGCGCGACGCAGGAGGCCAAACGCGAGTGGACGCTGGCCCAGAATGCGCTCGCGGGCTACGCCGCCACCGATTTCGTGGCGGGTGAGGAAGAACTAAGCGTGGAAATGTTACGCGGATTGATCGACTTTAAGATGAAGGCCATTGGAGGCTAAGGCGATGCCCTTCCAGGATCATTTCGACGATCATGAATTCTCTATCTTGCAAGGCCGGGCGTTGCGGTTGGCTACGCTGCTGGCCAATGAGGACACCAGCGGACGCATCGCGGCACTGCGGGTACGGTTAGGCGGCGAGATGTTCATCTTCCCGCTGGATGAGCTGGTGACGATTGTGGACGATGCGACCATCACCCCGGTGCCGTGCGTGCCCGCGCACATTGCGGGGATTGCAAATGTTCGTGGGCGGGTCGTGCCGGTCATCGACCTGGCGACGTTGTTGGGCCTGGCAACCGAGCAAACCGACGAGCGCCCCGTGCTTATTGTGGCGATGGCCGCCGATGATCGGGTGTCGCTTGCGTTTAAGGTCCAGGCTATCGATGAACTGGTCACTGTGGAGCAACAGTCGATTTCGCCGTTGCCCAGCGATTTCGAGACGGCTTACCCTGAGTTTTTTATCGGCATATCTGAGGAGAATCGTGTGCTGATTAACACCGGCACGATTCTTGCGTCGGAGATGCTGGTTGTGAACGACACCGCAGATTAGTGTTTGGTTTTTCGACCGTAAATGCTTTTGCCTAGTTACGCTGTTGAGAGGATAACATGAACATCTTTCGTTGAATTGGCATCTCTACACGTGTGGGTATGCTGGCCGCCCTCCTCATTTCAGTGACGGCGGTCATCCTCAGCACGATTTCGTATACCTCCGCAAGTGCGGACCTAGTAAGTGCAGCGTTGGACGAAATGGACAACGCTGCCGATGTGGTCGAGGCGCAGTTCCTCGCCAGCCTCGATGAGCACGAAGACGACACACTCTTCCTGGCGAACGACCCGACGACGCTGGACTATGTACAGGCCCTCGCGGGCAACCAGGCCCCCGATGACCTGCGCACGATCAGCTTTATCCGTACCGAATTGCAGGATGCTTTTGTCGCGTACCTAGGTGCAAAAGCGGGTGTTTTTCAGGTTCGGCTTATCGGCACGAGGGGTGCTAACGCTGGCGAGGAACTCGTACGGGTCGACAACATCAACGGCGAACCAGTGGTGACAATCCAGAATGACCTGCAAAACAAAGAGGATACGAGCTACTACCTGGCTACCGTGGGCGCACCCGATAACACTGCCCGCTTTAGCGCGATCAACCTCAACCGTGAAAACGGTGCGATTTCGGAGCCTGTCACCCCAACGTTACGGGTTAGTTCTCCGGTGTACGACCGCGAGGGTGAACAACTTGGGATGATCGTGCTTAATATCGACATGCGGGAGGAGTTCTCCGAGATGCTGGCCGCACTGGGCAGCCGGACCGAACGGCCCGACTTTTACCTGACGAACCCTGATGGTGACTACCTCGTCAACACGGTGGACAGCACGCGCGAGTTCGGCTTCGAATATGGCGAGACCTTCCGCATTCAGGACGATTTCGAAGAATTGGCAGCGGCCTTCAACAGTGCGGGCGTGGCCGACGAAGTCCCCGCATCGGCGGAGGCCAACCGCAACGGGCAAACCATTCATCTGCTAGAAGTGCAGTACGACATCGACGACCCACGGGCGATTCTGGGCATCGGCCTTGCGCAGGACTACAGCCAAATCCTGGCGTCATCGAACGAGACGCTGCGCGATAGTGTCATCGTCACCGCGGTGCTTATTGTCATCGGCTCGGCAGCCGCGCTGATGCTCGCCCGTGTGCTGCTGCGTCCGCTGGTACAAATCTCCGCGGCGATGGTGGCCTACAGCGAGGGCGACTACGACACACGGGTTAACATACGCTCTAGCGATGAGTTCGGCAAGCTGGCGACGGTGTTCAACAAAATGGCGGATGACCTGCGTAACTTCTTGTTCAGCATTCAGCAGGATAACGAACTGCTACAGACCCGCGTGAACGAGTATATGGCCTTTGTGGAAGGGGTTGCCGATGGCGACCTGAGCCGGAAGATTATGACGAATGGCAACGGGCAGGGTGGTGCAGCCCGGCTAGAAGGCGCAGAGAAAGACCTCGCGACGCTGGGCGATAACCTCAACCAGATGGTGGAAAGCCTGAGCATGATTACATCGCAGGTGCGCTCGGCCTCGGCGGATGTGTCGTCGGCAGCGACGGAAATTCAGGCGGCAGCGACGCAACAGATTTCTTCGACGACGGAGCAGGACTCCACTGTGACGCAAACCGTCGCGACGGTGGAGGAAATTCGCACGACAGTTTCGCAGACGGCGGCGCGGGCGCAGGCTGTGGCCGACCTTGCGCAGGAGTCGGTGAATGTGTCCGTCGAGGGGCAGCGCGCGGTGGTCGATACCATCGAGGGTATGCAGACGATTCAGCAGCGCGTGCAGGACATCGCGCAGAACATCCTCATGCTCTCCGAGCGGACGCAGCAAATCGGCGAGATCATCGAAACGGTGAACTCGCTCGCGGAGCAAAGCAAGTTGTTGGCGCTGAATGCCAGCATCGAAGCGGCCCGCGCTGGCGAAGAGGGTAAGGGTTTCGCGGTGGTGGCGATGGAAGTGCGCCAACTCGCCGAACAATCGCGCGATGCGACCAGCCGTGTACGCGACATCCTGGGCGAAATTCAGCAGGCGACGAATACGGCTGTGATGGTGACCGAGGAGGGCAACAAGGGGGCCGAGGCGGGTATGCTGCTCGTGGAGCGCGCCGGTGATGCGATTCGCGAATTGGCGGATAAGCTGGAAGACGCGGCGGAATCGGCAAACCAGATTGCGGCCAGCACCAACCAGCAGACGAACGGTATGGAGCAGCTCGTTAATGCGATGAACCAGATTAAGCAAGCGACGAGCCAAACCGCCGCCAGCACTCGCCAGACGGAGCAAAGCGTGCGCAACCTCATCAACACGGCGCAACGCCTGGAAGATGCCGCCGCGCGCTACAAGATTGATCAGGCTTGAGACACCGCCCAAAACCCGACACGGAGCGTGCCGGTGCGCACCCCGACTACAGAATGGTGAACGATGGCTGAACTCGACAAAGATGTGATGAAGGAGCTTCTGCAAACCTTCCGCGATGAAGGTGCGGAATACGTGCAGGTGATGAATCAATCGCTGTTGCACACCGAGCGCGCAGAAACTCATGAGGAGCGCCAGGGGCACCTCCAGGCTGGTTTGCGGGCAGCCCACAGCTTGAAGGGGGCCGCGCGGGCCGTAAACCTGTTGGCGCTGGAAAAACTTACCCACAGCGTGGAAAGCCTGCTCCAGCGGGCGCATAAGGGGCAACTAACGCTCGACGCGGCCATTGCCGATACGCTGTACGACGCGTTCGACCTGATGACGGTGATGGTGGCGGGTGATGAGCCAGACACCGCGCAGGTGCTCGCAAAAGTACGCGACCTGCTCGGTGAGGAGAGCACTGCCGATGTGGATAGCGTCGCGCAGGAAACCTATGCGCAGGGCGCCGAGTACGTTAATGTGGCAGATGGCGGCGACGAGACCATTCGGGTTTCGGTCGATAAGCTCGATGACCTGATGGCGCAGGTCGGCGAGTTGTTGGTGGCGAAGATCAGCGCGGAGCAACGCCTGGACGATGTGCGGCAGATTCGGCTGCAAATCGAGCGGTGGCCTAAACTGTGGCGCGAGATCAAGATGTTGCTGCCGGGCGTCGGGGGGGAGCGGGGCAAGCACCTGAGCGAAATACTGATGCAGTATGCCGAATCGGTGCAGATGCTGAGCAAGGATTTCGAGCATTTGGACCAGCAAATTCACCGCGACGCACGCCGCCTGGAGATGGTCGCGAATACGCTGCAAGAGCGCGTGCGGCAGGTGCGGATGGTCCCGTTTGCGACGCTGAGCCTGCTACTAGAGCGTACCGTGCGCGATGCGGCCCGCAGTACCGATAAAGAGATCGACTTTGTGATACAGGGCAAGATGGTCGAACTGGACAAAAAGGTGCTGGAAGCGCTGAAAGACCCGCTGCTACACCTGCTGCGGAATGCGGCCTACCACGGCATCGAAAGCGTGGCCGACCGAGCTGCCGCAGGCAAGCCGGAAGTCGGGCGCATCGAGGTGGAGGTGCAGCAGCGCGGCAACGAAGTGCAAATTGTGGTGCGCGACGACGGACGCGGCTTCGATACGACGCGCTTGCGGCAGCGTAACGGCGGCGCCGAGCACGGCGGCGGGAGCAACGGTCACGGGGCGAGCTTCCACGATGATGCGATCGAAGCCGCGTTTTTGCCGGGTGTTAGCACCGCCGATGAGGTGAACGAAATTGCGGGGCGCGGCATCGGGTTGGATGTGGTGCGTAAGCGCATCGAGTCGATTCGTGGGCACATCAACGTGGAGACGGTTGGCGGTGAGGGCACCGCCATCACGATTACAGCGCCGACCTCGCTGGCGATCACACGGGCGCTGCTATTGCAACTGAGCCAGGAGCGCTATGTGATTCCACTGCTTTCGGTGGAAAAAATTGTGGTGCCGAACAATGTGACCTCGGTGGGCGGCAAGCTGCTGCTCAATGTCGATGATATGCGGCTGCCGTTGTACCCGTTGACGTCCATTCTGGAGCGTGCCCCGAGCGGCCTCACGCTCGAAGAACAACTCGCGCTGGTGGTGAGCGTGGGGTCTCGGCGAATCGCGGTGCTGGTCGACGATGTGCTGACGGAGGTCGAGCTGTCGATTATGCCGTTGAGCCACCCGCTGCGGAACGTCCGCAATGTGCTCGGTGCCGCCCTGCTGGGCAACGGCGACCCCGTTGTGATGGTGAATCCGGCGCATCTTATTCAGTCGGCGCGTGGGCTGCAAACCTCGCATGTGCCGCGCCCGGCGCCCAAACCCGACGACGCGCAGGCTGATCGCCCGCGCCCGCGCGTGCTGGTGGTGGACGACTCGATTACGACGCGCACGCTGGAAAAGAATATTTTGCTAATGGCGGGTTACGATGTGACGACCGCCACCAATGGGCGCGAGGCGCTACAGGAACTCGCCATCAACGCGTACGACATTGTCATTAGCGATGTGCAAATGCCCCACATGGACGGCATCGAACTGGCGCGGGCAATACGGAGCCAGGACGCGTTCAAGCATTTGCCGCTGATCCTCGTGACCTCGCTGGAAAGCCAGACCGACCGCGAGCGCGGGCTAAATGCCGGGGCGAACGCGTACATCGTCAAGCGTGGGTTCGACCAGGAAGTGCTGCTGAAAACGATAGGACAGTTGGTATAGCATGCTCAAAGTTTTGCTTGTCGACGATAGCTCCACGGCGCGCACGCTGCTGCGGCACATCGTGAACACCGGGGATAACTTGCGTGTCGTTGCGGAGGCCACCGACGGGATCGAGGCAATCGGCATGGTAAGGCGTCAGATACCCGATGTGATTTTGATGGACGCGATGATGCCCCGGATGGATGGGCTGGAAGCGACACGCGCGATCATGGAGAAGTCGCCTACGCCCATCGTCGTCATCAGCAGTGCCGCCGATGATGCCGAAGCGAACCTGGCCTTCAAGGCGATACGCGCCGGGGCGCTCACGGTGCTGAGTAAACCGCACGGCCCCAGCCACCCCAACTACGACATGCAGGCGCGGAAAATCCAGCGCACGCTGCGCTCGATGGCGTCGGTGCATGTGATCCATCACCGTGCGAAGAAGCCGAAGCCGCCGACGCTGCCCGCAGGGACGCCGCTGGAACGCGGGGCACAGGCGCAAATCGTCGGTATCGTGTCCTCGACGGGGGGACCGGGGGTGCTAAGCCAGATGTTGGAGAGCCTGCCCGCAGATTACCCGCTGCCGGTGGTTATCGTCCAGCACATTAGCCGAGACTTCAGCACATCGTTGGTGAAATGGCTGGACTCGGTGAGCAAAATGCCGGTGGCACTCGCACAGCAAAACCAACTCGTGGAGGCGGGGCGGGTGTACATCGCGCCGACCGATGCCCACCTGCGAATTACGTCCGCGCGGCGCTTCGATTTGAACCCGGAGCCACAGAAGACCTTCACACCGTCTGGCGATATTCTGCTGGAATCGATCGCGGCGGTGTACGGCCCGCTCGCTATCGGGATCATCCTCACAGGTATGGGGGACGATGGCGTGGAAGGTATGGCAAGCCTGTATGGTGTGGATGCCATGACTATCGCCCAGGATGAAGAGAGCGCGGTGGTGTTCGGTATGCCGGCTGCGGCTATCGAGCGTGGGGTTATACGACAGGTTTTCTCGCCTTCTTCGATTGTCGGATACTTGCTCAACATCGCGACACACATTGCCTAGTAATGTAAACATAAGGTAATCGTTTCCTATGGAACGCAAAAAACTACTAGTCATCGAGGACAGTAAAACACAGGCCATCGCCATCGCAGCGCAACTTAGCTCGTTCGATGTCGATGTGATTTTGGCGCATGACGGCCCACAGGGGCTACGGATGATCGCGGGTATGAAGCCCGACCTGGTGATTTTGGATGTGAATCTGCCATCGATGAACGGCTATCAGGTGTGCCGCCGTGTTAAGCGCGACCCAGACACCGCGAATATCCCGATCATCATGCTTACCGCGGCTATGTCTCCTGAGGAGACGAAGGAAGGGCTTGCCGCCGGGGCCGATGATTACATCCACAAGGACGGTGAGGCGACGCAGAACGTGATCGCGGCGGCCTTCGCGCACGGGTTGATTTCGCAGATGCCGCAGTCGTAGCGGGGGTGTAACCGACATGGCCGAAACTGGCATCAACAAGCAACACCTTATCGTGCGCATCGGCGCGCAATGGTACGGGGTTCCGCTTAGCTACGTGGTGGAGGTGCTGCACCTCGTTGCACTGAACGACCTACCGGGCACCGAACCGCACATCCTCGGTTTGATGACGCTGCGCGAACACATCATGCCGGTCATCGATATGCGGTTGCTGTTCGCGCAGCCCGAAGCCCCCCTGAAGCTCAACACTCCCATGGTCGCCCTGCACGATGTGGACAATCATCGGGCTGTGCTCGTCGTCGATGAGGTCGACGATGTGATGATCTTCTCGGAGGACCTGCAACCGCAGGCCGACTCCGACTACATCGCCGGGGCGATCCAACGAGGGGAGCGCTTTGTCATGGTGCTCGACATTCCATATTTGCTCACGACACACGCCAGTGTCATGGCGCGTGCCGTCGCCGAAGCGCCGTCCAACAATTCGTAGGCCGGGTGTCTAATCGAACGTCAGGCGGCCCTCCCAAATCCAGCCGATGCGGCCGTCGGTGGTACGCACCTGGTACCACACACCGATGGTGTCGTCGTCGAAGCGAATCGGCCCGGTAACCGGCCCGCCGATAACATCGACGTGGGCGGTATTCGGCTGGGTGCGTAGCACCGACCCGGTGCCAACATCCGGCACACTCCAGAGGTTGGTTTGTGCTTCGGCAACTGCCGATGCAATCGGCGTCGGGGTGCCGTCGAAATCGAGCCGCCCGGCCCACACCCAACCACGCAACGCCCCGTAGATCACGGGGTACCACTCGCCGGTGTCGGTCGTGTCGAAGCGGATGCGGCCCACGGCAGGCCCACCGATGACAGTCACCACAGCCCCGGCGGGCAAATCGGTGACGATACTTCCGAGAATTACATCGGGTTGCGACCACAGGCGGGTGTTGCCTGTCACGGGGATGCCAGTTGGGGTGTACGCGCCGAAATCGCTGCACTGGCCGCTGAATACGCCATCAGCCGCATCGACCCAGAAGCCCATCGCATGGTCTATCGCGAGCAGGGCCGCGCCCGCGTCGATTTCGAGTACCTGGAAGCTGAGGCCTGCGGTCATTGCCCCACCCATGCCGAGATGAAGCTGCGTGAGAGCGGGGTCGTTGTAAGCCGGGGTATCGACGCTGGCGGTGAACCAGCAGTCGCTTGGTATCGGGTTGATGTGCCCCTGTGCGCCAACGGCAGATACCGGCAGCATGAGGCACAGGGCAGTGAGTAGCAGTAGGGTACGCATGGTCTCTCCTGAAAATCGGTTGCTACGGTTAAGGTCGTGTGGAGATGTGATGGCGTTCCCTTCGGTCACTTTTCGCTACAGATATTTTGCAGTTTGCCGAAACATCGCAAGTTGAGGCAAACCGTCGCCACCCGGTTGGTGTATGCTATGGCGTGGATAGTATCGCACAGATGATCGACTGAGGAGAGCAGAAGAATGGAGCTAGGACAGTTTTCCGTCAGCCTGGCCGTGAAGGACATCGCTGCCTCGCGCGCGTTCTACGAGAAGTTGACGTTCAAGGTGATCGACGGCAACCAGGCCCAGGGTTGGCTGATATTGCAGAGCGGCACCACCGTTATCGGCCTGTTCCAGGGCATGTTCGAGAAGAACCTGATGACCTTTAACCCGAAGGATGTGCGGGCCATCCAGGCGCACCTGAAGGCCGAGGGGATCACGCTCATCAAAGAGGCCGAAGGTGACGCGGGGCCAGCCCACATCACGATGGTAGACCCGGATGGGAACCCGATTATGTTCGACCAACACCCCGAAGGCTACGAATCGACGGGCGAGGCGACCCCCGAAGAGGCCGAATAATCCGCGCGTTTGTGCTGGTGCTGCTACTGGCATCCTGCACGGCCAGGGTGGAGCACACCGCCTCGCCGGTGGCTGTGGTTGCCGCATACACCCATGATGTCGCGTTAGCTTAACAGATGGGCATCAAGCGTGGATGACTTGCGGCAGAGCAACTGCTGGACGGAGGTTACGCGCGTCAATCACGCGCCGCGCTCGTCGAACAACATCTGTAGTCTATAATGGACACGGATATTTGTTCGATGGTTGTAGGGGCTATGCGCGACGCACAGCAGAATATCTACCTGGCGCGGGTAAACCTCGTGCTGGACTACATCGCCACACACCTGGACGGTGACCTGTCGCTGAAAACGCTCGCGGCGGTGGCTGGCTTCTCGGAATATCATTTTCACCGCATCTTCAAATCGGTGACGGGCGAGACGCTGAACCAATTTGTGTGGCGGGTACGTGTGGAACGCGGCGCGGTCCTCCTTCGCGCAGACCCACGGCTGAGTGTATCGGCAGCGGCAGCGCGATGTGGCTTCACGTCGTTGGCCGGGTTCTCGCGCGCGTTTAAGGCACGCTTTGCCCTTGCCCCCACACAGTGGGATCGTCAGGCGCGGTTGCAGAACGAACCGCGTGTGCTGGGGGACGGATTCCCCACTTATCACCAAAACGCGCTACAAGGCTGCGACGAACAATTCACCGTGCGCGTGCGCGAGATCCCTGCCCAAACGCTTGCGTATGTGCGGGTTTACGATTCGTATCGTGTCGATGGCCGAATAAGCGCAGCGTACGCGCAGTTGATGGCTTGGTATCGCGCGCAGGGAGGGCAAATCGACGATACGACGCTGTACGGTATGTCGATGGATGATCGGGACATCACGCCGGAGGCGCTGTGTCGCTTCGACTGGTGTTTGCGCGTGCCCGACCATTGGCAGGGCGATGGCATGGTGAGCATGCGCCGATTACCGGCGTGTACGGTCGCTGGGGTGACGATGAACGGCGGCGACCTGCGCACGGAGGATCAAACATGGCAGTACTTGTGGCGTCACTGGCTTCCTCGAAGTGCCTACCAACCCGCGCCGCTGCCGGCGATGGAAATCTATCACCGTTTGCCGCAACAACCCGAAGGCGGATGGGATACGTTATTCCTCGATTGTGCGATACCGGTCGTTCGACTGGCCTGAGGTGGGGGGCGTTCACACACCGCGTCGACGCTTGCGCTACCTTGCCCTTCATCAAACTTGACAAAACTTGATAAATAGATGCCGTGTTTTTTTAACGAAAATATACAGTTTTCTTGCGAAGACTTTACTTAGCGCTCATAATAGGGACGATGACTTTTGCAAGGTAACTACAAGGCTTAACTCTATGTCATCATCTACAAAAGAGAACATCTTAGAAAAGCACGGGCAAAATCGACACCTGAATACCCCATTGCCACCCATCGCCATGACCTCCGCAAACGACCTGAGTGCCGATGACCTCGCGGCGACATTGGACGAGGCGGTCATCGTG
>CAYSVE010000115.1:0-11555 GCA_964434365.1 uncultured Anaerolineaceae bacterium
CTTCTTTTTCAACATCATACCCTATTTTAGACCATTTACCGGATGAAGCACTTAGTGCCGGTCTGATAGATAGTCAGAGCGTCAAAGTCAGTGATAGCGGCGGCTTGAGCGGCTATGATGGTGGCAAGAAGGTCAAAGGACGCAAACGGCACATTTTGACGGATACACTCGGAAATTTGCTTGACTTGGTGGTTTCAGCCGCCAATTTGAATGATCGAAAGGGAGCCAAGCAATTGCTGACAAAGGTCGAACGACAAATCGCCTTGCGATTGCTCAAAATTTGGGTCGACAGAGGCTATCAAGGGGACCTCACGACGTGGTTCGATCCACAGTGGGGGAGTGTTTAGGAAGTGGTTGAAGCCGATCCGGATCAGAAAGGGTTTGCCGTTCAACCTCGTCGTTGGGTTGTTGAGCGTACTTTCGCATGGTTCGGGAAGTTTCGTCGACTGAGCAAAGATTATGAAGTGGATCCCATCAGCAGCGAGGGCTTCATCTATCTGGCTTCCATACGACTTTTGCTCAATCGACTCGTTTAATTTTCAAACAGGTTCTTACATCCCTATGCTTGTAACAATCGGGTAACTTTCAGCAATATTGCCCGCTATCGGAGCATTAGCTACACTATAACTATTCGTTCAGTTGGGTGTAGGCTGTTATACATATGGACCTCTCCGGCAAGACGCTGCGAGGCTACGAGATTTTGGAGCGCATCGGCGATGGCGGCTTCGGTAACGTTTATCGCGCAGCGCAGCCTTCCGTGAACCGCGAAGTCGCGGTAAAGGTCATCCTGCCGGAGTTTGCGAACCAGCCGCACTTCATTCGCCGGTTCGAGGCAGAAGCCCAACTGGTTGCCCGCCTGGAGCACCCGCACATCGTGCCGTTGTTCGACTACTGGCGCGACCCGAACGGCGCGTATCTGGTGATGCGCTGGCTACCGGGGTCACTCAGCAAACGCCTCGTCGACGGCCCGCTTTCCACCACCACGACGCTGCACATCGTCGAGCAAATCGCCTCCGCCCTGGTGACAGCCCACCGCGCCGGTGTCATTCATCGCGACATCAAGCCAGACAACATTCTGCTGGACGAGGTCGGTAACGCCTACCTCGTGGACTTCGGCATCGCCAAAGTGGCGGACCACGCAGGCGACACGGGCGAGGAGGCCTTTGGCTCCCCGGCCTACATGCCGCCAGAGCAAATTATGGGGCGCAAGGTAACAGCGCAGACGGACATCTATGCGCTGGGCATTGTCCTGTTTGAAATGCTTGCCGGCGAGCACCCCTACAAAAACATCCCCCTCACAGAACTCGTGTTTCGGCAGATGGAGTCGCCGTTGCCGTTCCTGGGCATCGAGACGATTCCCCGTGACGTGGATATGGTGATTCAGAAGGCCACATCGAAAGACCCTGCACTGCGGCATCAAGATGCGCTGGAACTGGCTACCGACCTTCGGCGCGCGTTACGCGGCACCACAACGGGGGCCGATACGCAGGATGTCCTCCTCCTGGACCTGCCGAACGAGCGCAACCCGTACAAAGGTCTCCGCGCGTTCGATGAGGCCGACGCTGGCGACTTCTTCGGGCGCGATGAGACGGTCGAGCGGTTACTGCGTCGTCTCATAGAACAGGATACCAACTTCCTGGCGGTGGTAGGGCCGAGTGGCAGCGGTAAATCGAGCGTGGTTAAGGCCGGTGTGTTGCCGCGCATTCGGCAAAATGCGCTGCCCGGGTCGTCGAATTGGTACATCGTCGATATGGTGCCCGGTGCCCGCCCCATGCGCAACCTCGAAGCCGCCCTGTTGAGTGTGTCGCCGACGCCGATCGACGGCCTGCTGGACCTCCTTCGCTCCGACGACCACGGGTTGCTGCGCGCTGCCGATAGCCTGCTTGCCAGCGCAGAAAACCAAACCAACCTGTTGCTGGTGATCGACCAGCTGGAGGAGGTATTCACCCTCGTCGAGCTGGAAGATGTGCGCGCGCAATTCCTCGACTTGCTGTACATTGCCGCAACCGAGTATGCCAGCCGAGTGTGGATTATCGTGACGATGCGCGCAGACTTCATCGGGAGGCCGTTGCGTTACCCCGCCTTTGGCGACCTGATGCGGCGTCGGGTGGAGTTCGTGTTGCCACTAAGCAACGAGGGCCTGGAGATGGCCGTTATCGGCCCAGCGCGCCGTGCCGCGTTGACGATCGAACCGACGCTACTGGCGACCGTCGTCGCAGACCTGCACGCCGAACCGGGTGCGCTGCCACTGCTGCAATACGCGCTCACCGAAATTTACGAGCGCCGCACCGAACGTACCTTGACCCTCGAGGCGTATCACGACATCGGTGGCATCACGGGGGCACTGGCCCGCCGCGCCGAGGAAGTGTACGCCGACCTCGAACCACGCCAGCAGTTCATCACGCAGCAAGTTTTTCTGCGGATGGTGACACTGGGCGAGGGCACCGAGGACACGCGTCGGCGGGTGTGGCGCAGCGAGTTACTCTCGGTCGTCGAGGACACGATAAATCTGCAATTTGTGTTGGATAAGTTCGGGGCTGCGCGTCTGCTCAGCTTCGATAACGACCTGGATACGCGCGAACCGACCGTCGAAGTCGCCCATGAGGCACTGCTGCGCGAATGGCGTCGCCTCCGCGATTGGCTCGCGGCTAGCCGTAACGATATTCGGCTGCAACGGTTGCTTGCTGCCGCGACCAACGAGTGGGAAGACGGCAAGCGCGATCGTAGTTTTTTGCTGGCCGGGGCGCGGCTATCGCAATTTCAGGAGTGGGCGGCGGCAACGACCGTGGGCCTCTCGGAAAGCGAATCGGCGTTTTTGCAGGCCAGCGTCGCCGAGCGTGCCAAGCAGGAGACGATCGAACGACGGCGGCAGGCCCGCGAATTACGCCTCGCGCAGGAGGCGGCTGAAGCCGAAAAAAGACGCACCCGCCAGTTGCGCACATTCGTGCAGGCCCTTGCCGTGGGGGGGCTGGTGCTCCTGGTCGTGGCAGGGCTGGCGGCTATTCTGGGCATCACCGCCCGCCATAACGCCGCCGAGGCCAACCTGCGGGCAGGCATCGCACAGGCGCTTACCCTCGCTGCCCAGGCCGAACTAGAGGCCAGTGGCTCCTCGCCAGACCGCGCCGTGTTGCTGGCCCTCGAAGCGCTAGAGCAGTATCCCTACACATGGCAGGCCGAGCGCGCCCTGGCACGCGCGGTACAGGGCAACCAGCTTCGCATGATCTATGGTGAACATGAGTCGCCAGTGAACAGTGCCGCGTTAGACCCAACCGGGCTGTTTGCGGTCAGTGGCGACGATGTCGGCATCGTTCGGGCGTGGTCCACCGAATTAGAACAGTCGGTGGCGATGTTCGAGGCACACGATGGGGCCGTCAACGAAGTGGCATTCAGCCCCGCGAATGATCTGATCGCCTCCGCAGGTAATGATGGGGTCGTCCGGGTTTGGTCTCTACAGGAGAACGCCCAGGTATTCGAAGGGGCCAACTTCGGCCTGGTGAATGGGATCGCCTTCAGCCAAACAGGGGAGTTGCTCGCGAGTGTGAGCACCGAGGGAGCCATTCGGGTGTGGGCCGTGCCGTCGGGCAACTTGCAGCTCTCGATTTCTGAGCCGATATTGCGAAACGTGCAGGATGCCGCCTTCAGCCCCGATGACAGCCATTTACTGACCACGCAGAGTGACGCCGTACGGATTTGGGACCTCGCCACCCAGCAGGAAATCTTTACCCTCGAATACGAATTGATCTCCAGCGCGCAGTTCAGCCCCGATGGCGGTTACATCCTTACCGCGAATTGAGATAACACGGCCCGCTTGTGGGATGTCCAAACGGGTGCGGAAGTTCGTCTGTTCAGTGGACACACCAACCGGGTAACCTCCGCCGATTACAGCCGCGATTCGATGCTCATCGTTACATCGAGTGCGGATGGCACCGCCCGCCTGTGGAACGCCGACACAGGGGCACCGCTGCGGGTGCTTGAGGGCCATGCGGCGACCGTGAACACAGCCCATTTCAGCAGCGATGGTGCACAGATCATCACGGCAAGTGATGATGGGACCGCGCGTGTCTGGTCCGTTATCACCACGTTGGAGCAGTGGCGTGGGGAACACGAACGGCTCGTCAACGATGTCGCATATCATCCGACTGGTGAGCGCATGGTCTCGGCGAGTTGGGATCGCTCGGCGATCATCTGGGATGCCGAGACGGGCGCAGTGTTGCACCGCCTTGAGGGGCATACCAGCACGGTGCACGGTGCATCGTTCGTCGGCGAGCGCGTCGCGACCAGCAGCAACGATGGCACCGTCATCATATGGGATGCGCGCGATGGAAGCCGCATTCGAACGCTAAGCGGTCACGAGAGCAGTGTGGTAAACGTGGCATTTTCGGCGGACGGCGCGCGGCTGGTTTCGACGAGTGCGGACGGCAGCGCCATGGTGTGGAATGCGACCAACGGTGAGGCGCTATTGCGCTATAATGAGCACGCATCGCAGGTGAATGAGGCGGTTTTTAGTGCAGACGGCGAACGAATTGTCTCTGCCGGCAGCGATGGCACAGCCCGCGTTTGGGATGCCACGACGGGTGAAACGCTCACCGTGTTCGACGGCCATGTGGGCGGGGTGACGGCGGTGGTCTTCAACCCCGATGCAACCTACGCTGTGTCGTCGGGGTTCGAGGATGTCGCCCATGTGTGGGATACCACGACCGGCGAGGAAGTGTTGCGCCTCACCGGGCACAACAACAGCATCATCGGTGTAGCCTACACACCGAACGGACGGCGCATCGTCTCCGCCAGCGAGGATGGTACGGCCCGGCTGTGGTCGAGCGTGGCGGGCGAAGCGGGCAGCCGTGGCCGCGAGTTATTGGGCTTCGCGGGGCATACCGACGGCCTCACGGGCGTCGCAGTCGACGCTGGCGGTGGGATGATCGCGACGACGAGTGGTGACGGTACTCTCCGCACGTGGCGCATTTGGCAGGCTACTGCCGATCTACAGGCAGATGCGCGCCTGTGCTGTGTGTTTCGAGACCTCAACGCCGCTGAGCGAGCCGTTTTTGGGTTGGGAGAATTCGAGCAAACGCGATGACAAGACTGATGTGGAGTATAGTGCTTTTGCTGGCAGCCTGTGGACCACAGGCCACACCACAGCCAAACTCGACTCCAGTACCGGTGATCCCGACGATTTGCGAAACCGATCAGTGCCTCCTCCTCGAAGGGGACCAAACGATCAAAATTGTATTTACCGGGCCGATGACCGGCGATGATGCCTCATACGGCATCGATCTCTCGCAGGGTGCGCGCCTCGCCGTCGAAGATGCCTCGCCGATAGGTAGCCACAACTTCGAGCTGATGATCGAAAATGATGAGGGTGACCCTGAAATTGCCGTCGATGTCGCGAACACCATCGTCGAAGGGATGCCAGGCGGCATCGTGGCCGTGCTGGGACACGCCTTTTCGGCGGCGTCGTTGGCGGCGCTACCCATCTACGAAGAGGCCGGGTTGGTGGTTGTATCGGCCAGCGCAACGAACCCGGCCCTTACCAGCGGCGACTCGGCGGTATTCAATCGGGTCATCTTCAACGACCTGAAACAGGGCGCGTTAGCCGCGCGCTACATCCACGATGTGCTGGGCATCGAACAACTGGCGGTGTTCAGTAACGGCGATGCCTACGGCGACGGCCTCACAGCAGTGCTGGTAGAAAACTACGAATCGCTCGGCGGTACCGTCACGGTGTACGAATCGCTGGACCCCGATGACGAAGACTACGCTGACGATCTCGCCGGTATCGACGATGCACGGGCGGTGTACTACGCAGGCTATTCGGCAGCCGGTGCCAACGTGGTCGACGCCCTGGGGGCGCTCGAACTCGATGACACGGTGTTCATCACGTCCGATGGGGTATTCGGGCAAACCTTCATCAACATGACGGGGCCACTGGCCGAAGGCACCTACGCCAGCGCGGTGAGCCAACCGCCACGGACCGCTGCGCGTGTCGACTTCGACGACCGATACATCGAGCGGTTCGGTACAGAACCGGGGGTACTCAGCGACAACACCTGGGGAGCCTACGATGCCGCCTTCGTAATCATCGATGCGGTGCGCGCCGTCGCAGAGATCGACCCGGCGGGTAACGTCTATATACCGCGTGCGGCGTTGGTGTCAGCCGTGCGCGCTACCCGCGATTTCCAGGGCATCACGGGCGAAATCACCTGCGATGAGCGAGGCGAGTGCAACACGCTTGGGCCGGGCATGTACGTGGTGCAGGATGGCGCGTGGATTCCGGTGCCGATGATCGACCGCTGATGTGGTGTTGCTGCAAACCAGCGATGATACAATGCCAGTAGATCACATGGTGGAGACCTCATGGCTGTTCTCATTAGGCACACGACAATCGAAGATTTCGAGCGGGTGGTTTTGCTCCCAGAGAATGTTGATCGGCTGTTCGAGTACATTGGGGGTGAGGTTATCGAGGTGGTTTCCAACAATTACTCGTCGAAGCTCGCGATGCTCATCGGCTCGTACCTGACGCTATTTGTGATCGAGAATGATCTTGGCGATGTCACCGGTGCCGATGGCGGCTTCGTTGTTGCCGGCGAGCGCTACATCCCAGATGTGGCATTCGTATCGCGGGCGCGACAGCCCGAACCCTCGCATGATGCGTATAATCCGCTTGCGCCAGATCTGGCTGTGGAGGTACTTTCCCCTACTAACGAGGCTGCGAAAATCCGCATCAAGGTAGTGAACTATCTGCGCGCGGGGTGTGTCGTGTGGGTGGTCGACCCCGAAACACAGCAGGCCGAGGTGTACACACCCGATGCGGCCCCACTAACACTCGACAGAACCGGCATCTTCCGTGGCGCGGATGCTCTGGCTGGCTTTGAAATACCGTTGAGCAAGATTTTCCCTGAAGGCAAGTAGGGCACCCGATAATCGGATGCCCTGTGCGAACCCCGCCTAGCAGGTGATGGCATTAAGCCCCGTGATTTCGCGGCCCACAAGCAGCATGTTAATCTCGTTGGTGCCCTCGTAGGTGTAGATGATTTCCGCATCGGTGAGCATCCGTGCAACGTGGTTCTCCGCCAGGATACCATTGCCGCCCATCGTTTCGCGGGCCAGCAACGCGACCTGCCGTGCCTTGCGCGCGTTGTTGTACTTCGCCATGCTCGCGATGCCCTCGGTGAGTTGCTGCGACGCGGTAAGCTGCGCCAACTGGAAGCACATCAACTGCATCTGGGTGACTTCCGTCGCCATCTCGACGAGTTTTTGCTGAATGAGCTGGAACTGTGCAATCGGTTGGCCGAACTGCTCGCGCTCCTTAGCGTACTTCAGCGCTGCCTCGAAGGCCCCGGCGGCTGCGCCTGCTGCCTCCCACGCTACCCCCGTTCGACCAATCATAAGCACCTTGCCGATGTCTCGGAAGCTGCGCGGCTTCGCCAGCCGGTTTTCGGCGGGGACGCGCACGTCTTCCAGCAGAATGTCGCCGTTAAGCAGGGCGCGCTTGCCCAGCTTGCCCTCGAGGTCGTTGATCGTGAGGCCAGGCACCTCGCCAGATTTCGCATTTTCTACGATGAAGCCGCCGAGCTTACCGTCGTCGTCGCGCGCCCAGATGATGAGTACATCGCTGATGGATGCGTTGCCGATCCAGCGTTTTGCGCCGTTCAGCACGTAGTGGTCGCCGTCGCGGCGGGCCGTCGTTTGGATGCCGACTGCATCGCTGCCCCGGTTCGGTTCCGTGAGGCCAAATGCACCGATGAGGTCCAGCTTTGCCAGGCCAGGGAGCCAGCGTTCGCGCTGTTCGTCGCTGCCTAGCAGGCCGATGGAACTCATCGCAAGGCCGCTTTGCACCCCGTAAAACGTGCTGATAGACCCGTCGCCCTTGGCCAGTTCGTACATCGTCATGCCCATTTCCAGCGTGTCGAGGCCTGCGCTGCCCCAGCCACGGATGAGGCCACCCATGATGCCAAGGTCCGCCATCGGTTGCACAAGGTGTCGCGGGAACTCTGCGCGGTCCCAGTAGGGTGCAATATTCGGTTTCACTGTTTCTTCGACGTAGGCGCGCACGCGGTCGCGCAAAGCGCGCTGCTCGTCTGTCATGAAGTTGTCCAGCTTGTAAAAGTCGAAGCCGTCGTAGACCGTTGTTGGTTCTTGTAACATTTGATCACCTTTCGTGACTAGTGTTAAAGCACTTAATCTAATCTCCATTAAATTCAAGATACACCGGATTTTTGCAAAAATCAAATGCTGATTCGATTAATTTGCGTAAATTCAAAATTTCACAATCTATGTGAAGAAATGCACACAAAAGCGATCAACACTGTGTGCATTCTTGCACTAATCTGCCACTAACTTGACACCTTTCACGAAAAAGCGTACGTTTACGAACAAAAACAATCAAAAACGATCTTTTCAAAAATGCTTTCCGCCGAACGTGAACTCCACATCCTTAGCCTCTTAGATGAACAGGGCGCTGTCTCTGTACGAGACCTGGCGCGCCAGTTCGGGGTCACCGAAGTCACAATTCGGCGCGACTTGCAGCGTATGGAAACCAAGGACCTGCTGCGCCGCACCCATGGCGGGGCCATCGGCCTAGAGCAGGCCACGAAGGCCACCCCACCCCCAACCCAAGCCACCGACGACAACGACATTGACGCGCTCATCATCGCCCCGGTGAACAACCGTGCAGCCCACACCCTCCGCGAAAAAGCCATTCGCAACGAGATCCCATTTCTAGCGGAGTCATCGCCGCAGGACGGCGCGATTTACCTCGGCCCGCGTAACTACGACGCCGGGTACGAACTTGGTGTGTGGACGCGTGACACCCTCGCGGTGTATCCGCACGTCTTGCCAGTCGTGCTCGACATTACGCAGCACAGCCTGCCAAACACCCGAGAGCGCAGTCAGGGTTTCCTCGATGGGTTGGGGCAGTCGGTGGAAGTGCTCTCGGTGGACGGCGACGGCGTGTACAACGGCTCGTACAAAGTCGCCTACGACGCGCTCCGCGCCCACCCGCGCATCAACGTTATTTTTGGCATCAACGACGACGCAGTGCTCGCCGGGGTGCAGGCCTACGCCGACCTCGACCTCGACGTTGGGCGCTTGCTGGCCGTTAACGTGGGCGGTGAGGGGCGCACGCTCTTCAACGAGTTGGCGAATGCGGGCGTTTTCGGCGCGTGTGTGGCCCTCTTCCCCGAGTTGGTGGGGCGCATGGGGGTCGATGCGGCCTGTTATTTGTGGGCGGGGCAACCCGTCGGCGAGGCCATTACCACACCGTATCGCCTGCTCACACCAGGCACGCTTCGCGACTACTACACATATCGCAAGGGCGAATGGTACCTGCTACCCGAGGCTACCGACGGTCTCATCGATACCGCATGGCTGCAAGCGCCGCCGAAGCACACGGGCAAACATATCGCGTTCGTCATTCACTATCGCACACACGAGTGGTACCAGACGACCGCCCAGGCGATGCAAACACGCGCTACCGAACTTGGCATTCGCTTCACCGTGCAGGATGTCGAAGACGATCTTGCGGCGGAAATCCGCGATTTGCGGCGGCTCATCGGTAAACTCGCCGCCTCCTACGTCGATGACGGCGACACCATCATCCTCGATGCCGGGTCCACCACAGCCTACATGGCGCAGTTCCTCAGTAGCCACAAAAACCTCACCGTCGTCACGAACTCACTCGATGTGCTCATGCGGCTCAAGGGGCGCGAGAACATCGAGGTGATGATGACCGGCGGCGAATACGACGCCGGGGCAAACGCCTTCGTGGGGCGGGGGAGTCATCTGTTGCTGAACGAAATCCGCGCGGACAAGGCATTCCTGGTCGCGGGGGGGCTTTCCACCGCGTTTGGGGTCTCATCTGTACAGCCACGCGAGGCCGAAGTGCGCCGCCACATGCTGCAATCGGCGAAAGAAAGCATCATCCTGGCCGACCACACCGTCATCGGCGTGGACGCCAGCATCAAAGTATGCGACTTAGGTCTGGTCAACACCATCATTACCGATACCGGCATCCCAGCGGCACAAAGCCTGGAGTTCAGCCGTATGGGCATCGATGTGCTGGTGGCCGGGCAGGTCTCTCGACGGGAAGCGAGCAAGGAGGCTAATCACCAGAACTAACCGACTCAACACCGAAAATTTCGCAATCAAATAATCAACGCCACGAAAGGATTGAAAACCGTGAACAAAAAACACTTTATGATGCTGATGGTGCTCGTGCTGGCGATGGTGCCGGTGCTCAGCATCAACGCACAAGATGATGTCGTGACCCTCACCTTCTGGGATAACCAGCAAACCGAGAGTGGCCTGAGCCAATTCCAGCAGGCTGCCGTGGACCTCTTCGAGGCCGAGAACCCCAATATCGTTGTCGATGTAGTGACGGTGCCTTACCCCGAGTACCAGGAGCGTTTGCTGCTCGCCGTGCAGGGCAACAACGCCCCAGACATCTCCACCGTAGACCAGATTTGGAACAGCGCGTTCGGCGTCGCTGGCGCAATCGTCCCGCTCGATGACCGTATCGCTGCCTCCGAGAGCGTAAGCGAAGAGAACTTCTTCCCTGGCGCGTGGGAATCCGCGACGTTCGGCGAGAACGTATGGGGTGTGCCCTTCAACGTCGATGTGTGGTCGTTCACCTTCTACAATGCCGACCTGCTCGAAGCTGCGGGCGTCGACCCGGCCAGCACCGTCACCTGGGAAGGCCTGGCCGCTGCCGCTGAGGCCCTCACCGATGCCGAGAACGGTCAGTTCGGCGTGGGGCTGTTCGGCCATCGTGGCGAGGACTCCGTCGTAGTGATGAATTAGTTTATCTACTCCAACGGCGGCAACATCCTCGACGAAAACGGCGTGTGCGCGCTCACCGAACCCGCAGCCATCGAAGCGCTGGAGTACATGGTATCGCTGCAACCCTACGCGCCCGAGGGCATCCTCAACGCGAGCAGTGGCGACATGCGCGAGCTGTTCCTCAACGAGTCGCTGGCGATGGAGTTCTGGCCTGCCCTTGAGCAGCCGACGCTGCAAAACAGTGACCTCAACTGGGAGTTCGTGGTGGGCCACGCGCCCGAGGGCGAAACCCCCATCGGCACATACGGTGGCTGGAACCTCGTCATCTACGAACAGTCCGAAAACCAGGACGAGGCTTGGCAGTTCATCGAGTTCCTCACCAGCCCCGAGGTGAACGGTAGCGTCGTGGACCTCATCCCGGCGAACATCGCTGCTGCCGAGCCGTTCCTTGAGGAAAACCGTATCGGTGCGGACCGCATCATCGAGCACCTGAACAACGCGCGCCCGCGTCCGCTGTCGCCACAGTACCTTGAGGTGGCCGAGGTCGAACTGGACCTCATCCAGGAGATGTTCAGTGGCACGCCGGTTGCCGATGCCGCCGCCGCTGCCTGCGAAGAAATCAACGAAATTACGGGCGCAGCCTAGCACCCGCTTGCCGTCGCTCGCTCCGATAGTAGGGGCGGGCGACATCCCCACCTTCAGAAAGTATTTGGAACGCTCACATGACCGTCTCTCCAAAAGCAACCGAGCTACCCAACCTCGATAAACCCAAACGACAA
>CAYSVE010000116.1:0-11555 GCA_964434365.1 uncultured Anaerolineaceae bacterium
CACGAGGTGGGCGAGGCTGCTGCCCGCCGCGACCAGCACTGCCTCAAGGTTTTTCAGCACCTGTGTCGCCTGCGCCTCCACGCCGCCCGCGACCAGTTTGCCGGTGGCCGGGTCTAGGCCGACCTGCCCCGCCGTGAACACAAAACCGTTCGCCTTGATGGCCTGCGAGTAGGCCCCTACTGCGCCTGGGGCGTGTTCCGTCGAAACCTGTTCTTTCGTCATGGTGCAATTCCTCTCGGTTAGGCTATAATCCACACAACGTTAGCCCCGGAGGCCACCATGCGCAAGCTCATCAGTTTGCTAATCGGTTTCGCGATAGGGGCGGTGCTCGGCGGGACACTGGTGCTGTTGTTCTCACCAGTGAGCGGCAAAGAGGTGAAGGACCGGCTGCGTGACGGCGTCAAAGAGACGTTCGACGAAGCGCGGACCGCGAGCCAAACCCGCCGCGCCGAACTTGAGGCGGAACTCGCCAAAATGCGGGGCGATAGCGACAGCTAGGCTGTCGCCCCACTCTCCACATCTTCCTCTTCTTCGACGATCAAACTACCCACACCCCCCTCGTAGCGGATGTCGATTTTGTGCAGCGCGGTGTTGAAGTCGGGGGTTTGCCACACGCCGCTCTCGCTGATGAACTCGCTTTCGATGGACACCGGCGCGGCAGCACTCGGCACGACGATGTTGCCCAGGCCACTTTCGGCGCTGATGCGCAAGGCAGCCCCCTTCGGCACGGTAACGGTGCAGTTGCCCACGCCCCCCTCGATGGTGGCCTCGACGCCCGCGCCCGGCAGTACATCGACATAACTGTTGCCCGCGCCGCTTTCTAGCCGGAGCACGTTTTTGTGGCCGCCGCTGACGGTGACAGCGAGCGTGCCCACCCCGCCGTTGATGAGCGCATTCCCGCCGATGCTCGGCAGCAGCACGACGGTATTGCCCGCCCCGCCCGTCACCTTCAGTTTAGGTACATCCAGGCGACTGAGGTCGATCATATTGGTGGTGAGGCCGCTGCTAATCGCCAGTTCGATGGGAATGTTCGGTGTGAGGCGAATCGCCCAACTCAGTTCGTCCTGGTGGGCGAAGGTATCCACCGCTTCGATGACCGGCTGGAAGGGGTTATCCGACTCGGTGCGGGTTTGCCGCAGGCGAGCCGTAAGGCGGTCGCCGGTGCGCTGGGTGTTCATCTCCACCCGGCCCACACTGGTGATGTCTGCCTCGATGACGTAGGGATTGTCGTCGGCCAGGGCGTCGATGGACGTGTGGCCGATGGTGAAATCCAGCCGAATGTTGGCGCGTTGGGTGTCGCCGAGGGGTTCGTGCAAGTGAACGGTGTTCACAGTCGCATCGGCACCGACCCCAAGCTGGGTCATCAGTCGGGCGATGTTCTCACCAAACTGCTCGAAGGAGAACGACCACTCCGTTTCGTACTTTTTCTTGCGATTGTCGTCGGCCACTGCGTTTCACCTTATATGTCGGCTTACCGCGTCGATTATATCGACGCATAGCGGCTTGTCACGGGTGCGCCGTTGTGCGTTGGTCGGCAGGCCCGACGATTTTTGGTAAACGACCTGCAAAAAACCACACCCTCCCCGAAAACCCGCCCGAAATAAGCGCTCTTTAGGCGGTTCGTCTGTATCGTGGTGAATGTGGTTGCGCAACGCTTCCACACGGAGAGAGAGACGAGAGACGAGAGACGAGAGACGAAAGAGACCACGATGAACACACGTAAACTGCTAGTCGTGGCGATGGCCGGGGTGCTGCTGAGCATCCCGGTAGTCGTTGCCCATGCCCAGGAGGCCGACCGCCCCAGTGACATCGACCTGTTCGTGGCAGGCATCGACATCATCACCGATTTTGAGGTGGGCGGAGATCTCATCGGGCTTGACGAGCGCGCAAACGGCGCGGGACAGAGCATGCGTGCCGAGGACGGCGAGGCGACACCCATGCCGTTGCTACTCCCGGCAGTGCAGAGTGCACGCGAAGCCGCACGTTAGCTTGGCGCCGGTGGGGGTATAGCCCACGCCTCGCTGGCTATCGCAGAGCAATTAGCCATCGTCGCACATTAATTGGCGAAGGTTAATTTGCGGCGAGCCTTCTAAAATCGTTGTCCCTACAATTTCCCCTTGCCTGCCGGGCAAGCCTACCCCACCCGCCCGGTAGGTCCATTCGCACCATTCGTTAACAATTGCGCGGTATTCTTGCGGTTCACGGCGTATGCAGCAGGAGACACCATGCTTACCGTGCAGGATTTCAGCAAACACTTCCACATCCACCACCTCGATCGCGAAATACCCGTCTTCGATGGCCTGAGCTTTACGCTGAACGCCGGGCAGTTTTTGCTGGTTAGTGGGCCAAACGGCACCGGTAAGTCATCGTTGCTGCGCTGCCTGTTTCGTAGCTATGTGCCCACGCGCGGCAGCGCGCTCTACGAGAGCAGCTACGGCGTCATCGACCTCGCGCGCGCGGCGGATGTCGACATTGCGCAGCTGCGGCGTGAGGAAATCGGCTTTGTGACGCAGTTTTTGCGCCCCCGTCCACGCGTTAGCGCATTGGACCTCGTGGCGGAGCCGTTGCTCGACGGCGGCGCCGACCCCACCGAAGCCGAGGCCGAAGCGGCGGTGTTGCTGCACACCTTCGGTTTGAAGGAGGCGCTGTGGGCGGCCTACCCGAGCACCTTCAGCGGCGGCGAACAACAAAAGGTGAACCTCGCACGCGCGCTCATTCGTCCGCGCAGGCTGCTGCTGCTCGACGAACCGACGGCATCGTTGGATGCGGCCACCCGCGAGTCGTTGGCGGCGCGCCTTGCCGACCTCAAAACGGCAGGCGTGGCGATGATCGGCGTATTTCATCATCCTGAGGACGTTTTGCACCTCATCGACGAGGAGATCAGATTGGAGACAGTTCATGTGGCTCAGTGAGATCAAAATTGTGACGCCCACGCGCGTGATCGAACGTGGGGCGCTGCACATGCAGGGCGGCAAAATTACGGCGCTCGTCGAGGGGGATGCGCCGGGCGAGGCCCTCGCCGCACCGGGCCTCACGGCGATGCCGGGCGTGGTGGACTTGCACGGCGATATGCTTGAGCAGGAGGTCGAGCCGCGACCGGGGGCCTTCTTCCCTTTTGGGCTGGCGCTGTACGAACTCGATAAGCGGTTGGTTGCGGCGGGCATCACCACGGCATATGCGGCCATCTCGTTTGCGTGGCAAAGCAACGAAATTCGGCGGCAGGAGACGGCCATCAAAATTATCGAGAGCCTCGGCGAGCAGCGCCCATGCCTGATGGCCGACCTGCGCACCCACGCCCGCTTCGAGATCACCAACCCGGAGACGGTGCCCATCCTCACCGACCTCATCGAGCGTGAGCTTGTGCACCTCGTTAGCCTCATGGACCACACGCCCGGGCAGGGCCAGTACAAAGACATCGAGCGCTACATCCGCTTTATGCAAAAGTGGATCGTCGGGGATAACGAAATGCTGGAGCGGCTCATCGACGACGAAGTGATCGAAGCGCTTAAGGCGGGGATGCTGGCGAAAGAGGCTGAGGCCCGCAACTGGGAACTCGCGCGCGACCTATGCAACCTCGCCGTGGCAAATGGGCTGCCAGTCGCCAGCCACGACGACGACACGCCCGAGAAAGTCGCGAAAATGGCCGACCTCGGCGTGACCATCAGCGAGTTCCCGGTATCGCTGGCCGCCGCCGAGGCCGCGCGGGCACACGGCATGCACATTCTTATGGGTGCGCCCAACGCCTACCGCGACAAATCGACGAGTGGCAACCTCACCGCGATGGCCGCGCTCCGCGCCGGGTTGCTCGATAGCCTGGGCACCGATTATGTGCCCGCCGCACCGTTGCAGGCGGCCTTCCGTGTGGCCGACGTGGGCGCGCTGCCGCTGCACGAGGCGGTGAACCTCGTCACACGTAACCCGGCGGATACCGTCGGCCTGACGGATCGCGGTCGGTTGGAAGTGGGCGCGGCTGCCGACATCGTGCTGGTGGCCGAGGACAACGACCATCCGCGTGTGCACGCGACCTTCTGCGCTGGTGAGCCGGTGTTCTGGGATGTGTTCATCGAGCGCTTGACGCAGGGCTCGGTCGTCGACCTTATGGAAAGCGACAGCTAATGCGCCACATCGACTTTCACCCGCCGATCCCGAAGGATCGCGTGGCGAAACGGCTGAGCGAGGAACCCTACCTGCACGACAACGTGCAAATCCGCGATAGCAAGCTGGGCGTTTACACCGAGTTGTTCGAGGGTGTGCAGTTCGTCGAAAGTGTGCTGGGCGATTACAGCTACGCGGGCGAGTTCTGCGACATCATCTACACGACCATCGGCAAGTTCGCGAATATCGCGAGCTACGTACGCCTGAACCCCGGCAATCACCCCACATGGCGCGTGACGCAGCATCACTTCACCTACCGGCGCGCGATGTACGGTTTCGGTGAGGACGACGCGGATTTCTTCCAGTGGCGGCGCGAGCAGCCGGTGCACATCGGCCACGACACGTGGAGCGGCCACGGCGTACCGGTGATGGCGGGCGTGACGATTGGCGTTGGGGCGGCGGTCGGCAGCGGCGCGGTGGTGACGAAGGACGTGGCCCCGTTCGAGATTGTGGTCGGCGTTCCGGCGAAGCCGTTGCGCAAGCGCTTCGACGACCGCACGGTCGAGGCGCTGATGGGCATCGCGTGGTGGGACTGGGGCCACGAGACGCTTAAGGCGCGCTTCGACGACTTTTTGGACCTGGATGTCTTCCTCGAAAAATACGGTTGAGCGCATGGCATAGGGGCGCAGGCGAACCCACGGTGAGCCGCGCCCTGGTGCCCACCTTGCACAACCGCGTGTACAATAGAATATCCGCTGTAAGCAAAACCGAAAGGTCACCTATTGACGACAATCTATGTGCAGGGATTCAGGTTGCCGCCGCTACTGTGCCAACTGCTCGACGATGGCAAATGGGGAGACCGCACGACGACGTTGCCTGCCCCCGAACGCTACCATCGGGTACCGCTTTTGCTCCCCGGTGAAGCGACTCCCAGACCTGTTTCGCTTATCGATGTAGCGGGAATGGCGGAACATCGGCAATATTATCTCGGCAGAGCACAGTCGGACTGGTTGCTGCCAGACTCTCTACTGGTGGACTATGCGATGACGTCGTCGAAGGTTATGGGGCGCTTTGATTGGGATACCCGCGTCCTCGATGTGGATTACGGTCTCCTCATTGCCGAGGTATACGACGAGGACCATCTTCAAACGTACAACACCAAAAACGCCCCCTGGATCGCTTATTTCCTCGATTACCGTACCGGCCTTTCGGGGCCTCGGGTCATGCAATTCAAGCGCAATCAGTGGCGTGTGTTTACCCACAATTTCGATGCGTTTGCGCGGCTGCTAGGCTTGGTGGAATGACGAAGCAAATCTACGTGCGGGGGTTCAAGTTGCCGCCGACCCTGTGCGACCTCATCGAGGCGGGGATGTGGGGTAGGCCAAACTCCGACCCGGTCGTGCTACCGGCGGCGTTTTTGGGGGCGGCTTCACTGTCGCTGTCGATACCCGAGCGCGACGTCCCCTCCCCACTCGCGACCCTCGGCGGCGCGGACCTCATGCGCGCCAACGCGAGTTTCGGCGCGATGCTGCACACGGTGGACATCCAAGATGCGCGCCTCGCCGAATATATCGGCGTCGTGTCGTCGAGCGAAGATGAGGAAGCCCACGAGAGTGCGGCTGTGCTGGACCTGGACTACGCGGTGCTCATCGCGGTTTCCGACGACTTTATCGGCGCGTTCCTCGACTATCGACCGGGCCTCGGTGGGCCACGGGTGCTGATGTATGACGATGACCGCCGCCGATGGCGTACCGTAGCGCCAAACTTCGACGAATTCGCGCGGGCGGTGGGGCTGGTGCCATGACGCGACCGATGTATGTGCGGGGCTTCAAGTTGCCGCCCACCCTATGCGACCTCATCCGCGCGGGGGTGTGGAGTGAAGTCGCAGATTGGCCACCGCAGGGCGACGCGTTGGTGATTCCGCACGCGTTGTTGCACAAGGCGGGCATCCCCTTGCCGCAGCACGTCGTCTGGTACGTCGATATGCTCACGCCCGAGTCGATGGTAGCGGAGACATTGCCGGCGGATATGCTAACGATGACCCCGAACGAATACGCGCCGTATCGTGGTTTCTTCAATGTGGGGTCTAGTAGGCGCGAGGGCCGCCCCATCGACGACCCGGCGGTGTGCGATATGGACTATGCCGTTTGCATCGGCGCGACCTACGAGGAGGATGTTTCGCTTTGGTTGGACTATCGGCCCGGCCTGAGCGGCCCTCGGCTTTTGATGCGTGGCTGGCAAACCCAGGCGTGGTGCGTAGTCGCGCGCAGCTTCGATGTGTTTGCGCGAGCGGTCGGCCTTATCGCATGATGCACCCGATGTCTGTGCGGGGTATCGGCCTGTCGCTGAGAAACCAATTTCGTCGGATGCCGGTCGTGCGGGGGCGTAAATGGCACAAGGATTTTGCGTTGTGGTGCCGTTTAGCTAGAATGTAGCCAACGACACGGAAGGGTAACAACGGTGGCGAACGACGACAAAGCACAACGGCTATTCAAGCAGGGCGTGGCCGCTGCCCGCCAGGGTGATAAGGACACTGCGCGTAAGGCGCTGAGTGCCAGCCTCAAGCTGGACCCGACCAACGAAAACGCGTGGTTTGCGCTGGCGACCGTCGCCAAAAATGACGACGAGCGCCTGAAAATGTTGCGTCGGCTGATGCAGCTTAACCCGCAGAATGCGCAAGGCCTTAAGTTGATGGAGCGGCTCGGCCTGACGATGGACGATGTGCTGCCGGGGCAGTCGCCGCCGCCCTTGGCCGACGAACCGCAGCCACCCAGCCCGCCCCCCTTCGCCGAGCCGAAGCCCTTTGCCAGCACGGAAGAGGTGGAGGCCGTGCAGCCGCCGCAGGAACCCGGGCGCCCGCTACCACCCGTGCAGCGTATCGGCGCGACGCCACCCCCCCAACCGCTGGAGCAGTTTCAACAGGAACCCGAACCGGCAGCACCGCCGCCGGTGGAGCCGTTGCGCCCGCCGCGTGTGGGGCCGCCGGGGCCGCCACCCGGCCAACCCGGCATCCCTGTGCCCGACGGGAGCAAGCTCGCCCGAGCCGAGGAAAATGCCGAGGTCATCGTGGAAGAGTTCCTCACGCCGCCGCTGCCGCCCGATGGCATCGAGTGGGTGCAGAAGACCAAAGGCCGCGCCGGTGAGCGCGAAGTCGTGTTGGTGCGCCTGGCCATCGGCACGGCCTCGACGATTACGACGTTAGTCGTGCTGGCCGTTGCCGGGTATGCGCTGTTGCAGGTGCCCGCCGTGCAGGAGTTCATCGATCAGTCGACGCCGACGCGCTTTATCTCACTCGCCGAGCCGACGGCGACCGGTACCCCCGAGACAACGCCCACCAACACGCCCGGCCAAACCGCGACCCCCAGCCCGACGCCTGCCCCGTTCGAGGAGGGGACGCCCACGCCCACCGAGACGGCGACCGTTCCGCCGCAGATCGACCCTGGTGACCCGCTACAACCCGTCGCGACCGACGTCAGCTTCCCCATTCCGTTGGATAACGCCGGGCGCACCTCGGCGATCAACATTGCGGCGGGCCAATACGAACTCGCGCTGCCGACGCTCGCGGTCGCCATCGAGGACACGCGCCTGAGCTTCGATGTTAGCCCGTATTACCTGCGGTCGTTGGCATTGGCGCTATCGGGAGAGCGCAACGAGGCCATTGGCCTGCTGGATGCCGCCGAACGCCGCCGCATCGAGGAGTCGCCGAACGATCCCGAAAGCGAGGGGCTTATCCGCAGCGGTTACGCCGAGGTGTACTACGAACTGGGACGACAAGCCCTTGAGCGCGGCGAGACCAACCAGGCGAACAACGACTTCAGCCGCGTGAACCTGCCCGCCGAAGAGGCGATCGTCCTCCTGCCGGACTACGCGCCGCCCTACCTCGCGCTGGCGCGCCGTCATCGCGCCGCCGAGAACTACGAGGCCGCGCTGGACGTGTTGAACGCCGCGCTCGACATCGGTGACCTGGAAGACGATGTGCGGCTCATCACCGAGCGCGGGCGGGTATTTTTCGACCAGGGGTTGCTTGCCCCGGCGCAGTATCAGGCGTTTTTTGCGCTGTTTGTGGACCCGTTGAGCGAACCGGCGCACCTGCTGAACACCGAAATCGCGCTGCAAATCGCCGAGGAGACGGGCGATGTGCAGGATGCAGGCGACGCGGTGTTGGCGGCGCAGGGCTACTTGCGCTTCCACCCACGGAGTGTGGTCGGGTGGACGATGCTTGGGCAGGCGCGTGAACTCGAAGGTAACACGCTGCTCGCGATTCAGGCGTACTCGCAGGCCGTGCAAATCGGCGACAATGCGGAAGAACAACCCGTTGCGTTGGAGGCGCTGCGCGCTCGTGCCGACCTGTACACGGCGCGCAATCAGTTTGCACTGGCCGCCGCCGACCTCGACGCGGCTATCGAGGCGGGCGATAGCGAAGACCTGCGCGCGCGTCAGTTGCGGTTGGCCTACCGCGCGGGCGAACTCGAACGGGTGGTGGAACTCGTGGAGGAGTTGAGCCTCTCGGAGGACGCCACCATTTCCGACGGGGTGCTGTCGGCTTATGCGGTGCTATCGACGGCGAGTGAAGCCAACAGCCAATCGGAGTATCAGGATTTGGTGGACGAAATTTCGCAGAACTTCAACCTGTACCCCGAAGACCTGCAACCGGAGATCAACACGATTCGGGCGCGAGCGCTGGTCGAACTCGAAGAACCGCAGCAAGCGCTGACCTTCATCGAGAGCGCGATTAGCGAGGGTGGCGATACCGCAGGGCGGCGTCTGGTGCGCGCCGGTGTCTACGTCGAGCTGGCGCAGGCCGATAACATCCGCCTCGCGCAGGCCGAGGAAAACTTCCTCGCCGCGCGGGCCGATTACGACTGGGTGCTTACCTTCAGCCAGTTGTATCCCATCGAGCAGCTTGTGCTGGACGCGCAAGACGGGCTGGCGGCATTGGAGCGCGCCGAAAATCAAGTTCAGATCAACGCGACGGCGACGGCGGAAGCCTGATGGAACTCAAGACTTTGCATAGCTGGGATGTCACGCCATCGGAGGCGGTGGCCCTGCAAAAGTCACTCGCCGAGCAGGCCAACTTCGACCAACCGCTGGCCATCGACAGTGTGCGCTACGTCGCGGGTGTGGATGTGAGTGTGAAAAATAATGTGTCGCAGGCGGCGGTCGTCGTGCTCACCTTCCCCGCGCTCGAACTCGTGGAGACGGTTACGGCGAGTATGCCGACGCCCTTCCCGTATGTGCCGGGGTTGCTGTCCTTTCGCGAGGGGCCGGTGCTCGTCGACGCCTTCGCGAAACTAAACCACACGCCCGATGCGTTCATCTTCGATGGGATGGGGCGCATCCACACCCGGCAGATGGGTATCGCCACGCAGATGGGCCTGTGGCTGCAAAAGCCCACGCTCGGCTGCGGCAAAACGCACTTCATCGGCGACTATGCCGACCCCGGCCCCGAAAAAGGCGACCATAGCGAACTCCGCTACAAGGGGCAGCAACTGGGGGTGGTGCTGCGCACCCGCGCCAAGGTGAAGCCGGTGTACATTTCGGTGGGGCACCTCATGGATTTGCCGAGCGCTATTGCACTGACGATGGCCTGTACTACGAAGTATCGCCTGCCGCGTCCGATTCGGCTGGCACACAGCGCGGCAGGGGAGTTGTAGGGTTGCCAGCTACACCCTTGTAGACGGTTGAGGTGGGCGAGCCATGGACTCGCCCGTCAAAAGCCGGCACCCGTCGAAGAAAGTGACAACCGAAAACCTACCGTTTTCCTGGCACGAATTCGGCCACAAAGCAAGATGGAAACACGTCCAGCAGGCCGACACTGGGTCGGCTCCTACACAGTTGTCCTTAACCTGAAATTCAGCCGCACCGACTAAACGTAATCTCCGGGGTTGCCACGGCTACCCTTACGGCCATCGGGCCAGGTGGTCTTCTCGTTGAACTTCACGTTATCGACGTTGCTGCCGCTCAGGTCGGCGTCGAGCAGGTTGGCGTTGTTGAAGTTCGCGCCACTGAGGTTGCAGCCACTCAGGCGGGCAGCTTGCAGGTTCGCGCCGGTGAAGTTTGCGCCCATCAGGTTCGCGTTCTGGAAGTCGGTGCCGACGCACTGTGCGACGGTGAGGTCGGCGAATTGGGCGGTGACACCCCGCAGAATCGCCTCGCGGAGCGTGGCCGCTTTGACGTTGGCTGCACGGAGCGTCGCGCCTTCGAGGTTAAGGCGCGTCATGTCGAGCGCTTCGAGGTTAACACCGCTCAGGCGTGGGTTCGCACCGGCGGCGATGAGCGCAAGAATGAGTTGCTGACGGTTAATTTCTGCCATCTTGGGGCATTCCCTTCTGTTGATAGTATGCAATAACCTGCTGAATGGTCGTATTGAGGTCGGTTTTGGGTTCCCAACCGATCGCCGCATGTATTTTATCGATAGCCGGGACGCGCCGCCGAAAATCCTCGAAGCCGCTTTCGTAGGCTTTCTCGTAGGGCACAAGCGCAATCTCCGAGGCGCTGTCGGCGAGGTCGCGCACACGCTCTGCAAGGCCCTTTATGGATACCTCCTCGTCGCTGCCGATGTTGTACAACTCGCCGATGGTCGTGTCGGTTTGCAGCAGGTCGTGCAGTGCGATGACGACATCGCCGACGTTGCAAAAGCAGCGCTGCTGCTCGCCATCGCCATATACTTGTATCGGCTGGTGTAGCATGGCCCACTGCACGAACCGTGGCAGCACCATGCCATATTGCCCGGCCTGCCTCGGCCCCACTGTATTGAACAACCGCACAAGCGTGACGGGTAGGCCCACCTCGCGATGATACGCCAGCGCTAAAAACTCGTCGATGGCTTTACTCGCGGCGTAGCTCCAGCGGTTGCGCGATGTTGGCCCCAGCACGCGGTCGTCGTCTTCGCGGAAGGGGATGCTCACCCCCTAGCCGTACACCTCCGAAGTGCTGGCGATGAGCACGCGCTTGCGATAGCGGCGCGCAGTTTGGAGGACGACTTCGGTGCCGCCGATGTTCACTTCGATGGTGTTAATCGGCTCGTTGATGATGCGGTGAACGCCGACCGCTGCCGCCAGATGATAGATCGCATCGCACTCGCTAACCAACCGGTCGATGACGTGGATGTTGCGGATGTCCTCGATAGCGTAGCGAAAGTTCGGGTTGCCTTCGAGGTGGGCCAGGTTTTCGAAGCGACCTGTGCTCAGGTTGTCGATGACCGTGACGGCGTGGCCCCTGGCTAGCAGGTATTCGGTGAGGTGGCTGCCGATGAACCCCGCTCCACCGGTGATGAGTGCGTGCATGTCGGTTTCTTCCGTAGACAAAACGGCACCATCGTACATTATATCCCCAAGGGCCACAACGGGAACCTAACCGGTTATCAACGCCTGGATGCGGCTGAGCAGGGTATCGCGCTCGAACGGCTTGGCGACGAAGGCATTTGCGCCGGCTTCGTAGCACGGGGTCGGGTCGCAGAT
>CAYSVE010000117.1:0-11548 GCA_964434365.1 uncultured Anaerolineaceae bacterium
GTTCAGGAGCGGTTCCTGGCCGCTGAGGACTCGCACGGCTACCCGATACAGGGCGTGAGCCGTTTGGGGCGGTAGCACACCGTGCCCGGCGAAACGATAGGCGTCTGGGTTTTCGTTCCAGTAGCCCAGGGCATCACCCGAAATCGAACCCGTGATAATCGGCTGCGGACGACCGGCCTCGGCGAATGCCTCTGCAACCAGGCGCGATTCACTGCCCGATGTCCATACAGCGTCGATCTGCGTTGGATTTGTGGCCAGGGCCTGCAACACCACAGACTTGGTCACTGATGGCGTCCAGTCACCGTTCACCGTGTTCGCAACGTTAAGGCCGGCACATTCTTCTAAGGCTACGCCGTAGCCTTCGGCTTGCTGGGCCACAATTGGGTTACCCGCGATGCCCTCTACGATGAGCACATTGCCTTCGCCACCCAGTTCTTCACAGATGCTGGTCATCATATCGCGTGCCCAGTTGAAGTAGTTCTCATCGATGTTGATGGCAAACGGACTCGTGACAGGATTGGCAATCGTGATTACTGGAATGCCAGCGTCGAAAGCCGCTGCGATAGCCTCATCGAGGCCCGTTGCCGAGCCAGCAATCATCGTGATGACGTCGCACTCACGGTCGATGAACGCACGAATGTGAGAAATCTGCTGTGCGACATCACCGTTGGAGTCCGTAAGTTCGAACCCCTCGACGATGCCTTCTGCCTCTAGCGCACTCACCAGGCGCTGAAGTTCGTTCGTGACATTTACGCGCCAGGGGTTGCCCTGGAAGGATTCGGAGTGGCACCACAGCCAGGGCTCTTCCGGCGTTTCGAAGCCATCGTAAGCCGACTCCAGGATGGGGGAGGTCGAGTTTTGGTACAGGGCCTGCAATTCGTCCGGCAACTGATCGATCAGTGCGTCCCGCCCATCGTCCTGGGCGAATACACTGCCTGTGACCAGGGCGGTCACTGCCAGCACGACTATCAGTAAAGTGCGAATTTTCATGTGTGGTTCTCCTCAGAATAGTAGGTATTTTGTCGTTAACGGCGTTGCTTATATTTGCTCTCGTGATGTGTCGCTTCGCCTCCTTTCCAGGTAAGGTATATTGAGTTTATGGATTTGTTTCGCAACACATCCCGAATAGCCTCTAAATTTGCGTCGACCGTCTGCGGTTGCTGCCTTCTTGCATGCGGACAAGATACTGTCTAGCACGCGATTGGTCTTGGCAAGGGACGAAAGCTTCGTGCCTTCATCGGTCGGCCCCATTGAGTGCTGATCACGACTTCTAGTGAGAAGAGGATCGCGAATTAGGCAGCGCAATTTCATAGGCAATACGCGCATCCTATTTATCCTCGGGGTTTGCGGGATCAATGTCGTCCGCCAACTGTTTGCCGCGGAATGCATCCCCTTCTTCGATATTTTGGAAGATGATAAGAACGTCTTCGGTGCGGGCGCGCCCGTGTTCGACCAGCGCTTTCGTGAATTCGCGGGCCAAGGCCTTTTTTTCTTCGTTGGTGCGGCTTGGTGACCAGTAAACAAGGACAGTCGGCATAAATACCTCAGTTTCAATAATTGCAGGCCCAAATTTGATGTGCTCTGCTGTTTATATTATAAATTATAATTTATATTGAAAAATTTAGCACACCTTCCCTCATGCGTCAACTTTTTGCGGCTGATATGACAGCACGAGGGTGGCGAATTGTGCTGCCAAACCGGTGTATTGCCTGGGGTCGAGGAGTTGCCGGAGCGTAGGTTCATCGAGATATCGACTGACCCGCTCATCCGCGATCAGATGTTCGATGAACGGGTCGTCTTGCTCAAATGCGGTCATCGCGCATTCGTACACCACATCATGTGCGTCTTGGCGCCCGATATGCGCCCCTAGCGCTAACATAATGCGTTCCGCAACCAGTAGCCCACGGGTCAAGTTGAGGTTCGCCAGCATCCGTGCTTCGTTCACACGCAAGCCATCGAGCACCTGAAGCATCTGCGTCATGGCGCCATGGGCCATCACACAGAGTTCAGGCAGGTAAACCCATTCCATTTGAAATGCCGACCAGTCACGTTCGTGTTCGTTGTGCAAGAGTGTATCGATGGCTGTAGCTGCCTTCTCGCGGCAGAGTCGTGCCAGAGTCAAAATTGTTTCGCAAACCATTGGGTTACGCTTTTGGGGCATCGTACTACTGCCAACTTTGCCCATCTCGAACGGCTCTTCCAGCTCACCGACTTCCAGTTTTTGTAACAGGATGACTTCGTGCGCAATGCGTCCCATCAAGGCGGCGATCATGCTAATGAGCAGGGCAAACTCGGTTATACTGTCGCGCGAGGTATGCCATGCAATCGGCGCACTGTTGAGGCCCAATTCATTCATCAGGCTCTCTCGGATGGCGATACCATCGACTTCGCCTCCATCCACCAAACCGGCCAAGGTGCCAACAGCTCCGCCGAACTGCCCGCACAGCACGCGGGATTTCATCTCGGCCATGCGCTGCTGATGTCGCCGGACTTCGGCCAACCAAACTGCCACCTTAAAGCCAAATGTCGTCGGCAAGGCCTGTTGACCGTGTGTGCGTCCCGCCATGGGGGAGTCTTTGTGCTTGTCGGTCAATTGGTGCAACGTACGGGCTAGCCCTGCCAGCGTGCCATCGAAAATCTGCATCGCTTCTTTGATCTGTAGAACAATCGCGGTGTCCATCACATCCTGGGTAGTTGCCCCCCAGTGCACATACCGCCCGGCCTCGCCTTCACAGTGTTCGGACAACTGCCAGATTACCGATACCAGTGGATGAACCGTCTTATCGATGCCCGCTTTGATGGCAGCAATATCCATCAGATGCGCCTGAGCCTGACGCGTAATTTCCTCGGCAGCGTTTTGGGGAATCAAACCATGTTGAGCCTCGGCACGGGCTAACGCCGCTTCAAAATCTAACCACTTTTGAAGCAACCGCTGATCATCGAAGACGTCGCGCATGGCAGGTGAACCAAACAAATCCTTGAAAAAATGGGATTCTATCGGATGGCTAGGCATTACACTGTCCTGTTCGGGTAACGAATGGAGACTACTTCTCCGAGTCGGTAAGTTGGTTCGCAACTTCAAGATGTAAGCCATCGAGCGTATGCTGAATATGATCGACGATGAGCTGCTTCGCGCGGTCGCGATCGCGGTTTTCGCACGCTTGAATGATCGATTCGTGATCACGATGGGCGTTTTCGTGGTTCTTTGCAACGAACATGTACCGGTAGCGATATAGCTCGCTGCGCTCCCAAAGGCTTATCACCAGCTCCAAGTAGTGTGTACTGCCAACGTGCTGATATATCGACATGTGAAACTGGCGGTTTAGCGCAAAAAACTGGGCGATATCTTTGTCTTGTGTGGCCGCACGCATACTGTGGTGGAGTGAGCGCAGCGTTGCAATATCGTTGGCTGTCAACGAGTCGACGGCGTGGTAGGCAGCCTCACCCTCGATCAACTGACGTGCTCGGTACAAATCGTTCAAATGATCGGGCGACACTTCGGTCACAAATGCCCCACGACGCGGGATTATCTTTACCAAGCCCTCAGCTTCGAGTGTCTTCAGGGCTTCACGAACAGGGACGAGGCTCACATCCAAATCTTCGGCGAGGCTATTTTGATCAATGCGATCGCCCGGTGGTAATTCCTGATGCAGAATTCGCATCCGAATACTCTCGGTCACTTGTTGAGTGACTGTCTTGTTGGGGGACGCTTTGTCGCTCAGCTTTCGTTGCATGTGATTCGCTCTTAGGTGATTTGACTAAACTGAAGTCCATGATACATCACCATGGTGAAGGGATGAGGCATTTCACATCACGTGCAGGTCTCACAACATCGGTTGGAGCTTGCCGCAAAAACTGCCAACAAGGACCAAGGTTAAATTTTATAAATTATAATCCTGCGGTATGGAGAAAGCAAACCGTACCGCCCCACATCAAAGGCCGTGCTTGGGGTCACACTGGTAGCGGTAGACTATGCCAGTTGGGCTATCACGCTGCTCAATAGGTTTGCTAAACGAATATCGTCCAAATGTACAGATACGTCGCAGGCGCAGCGAAGATCAGAGCATCATAAATGTCTAGGAATCCACCTCGATAGGGGATCACCTGACCGGAATCCTTGATATCGACCATGCGCTTAAACTTCGAGGCGACCAGATCGCCTACGATGGTCAGCAGCACGATCACCAGCACCAGACCGGTCAGGTGTGCCCATGGTATCTCCTGATAGACCCAAAGCTTCATCAGCGGGATCAGCGTCAGCGTCATAAGCACACCCGACAGCGTACCCTCGACGGTTTTTCCGGGGCTGATGCTGCCGAAGACCGCGCGCTTTCCATAGATGCGACCGAGCATATTCGCGAAGCCGTCATGAATTTCGATGGTGCCGTATAACGTGAGGATAAATACGAAACCGTTTGGTAGCGCCCGCAATGCGATGACAAATGCGAGGAAAATCCCCAAGTACAACAACGAAAAACAAGTCAGGTTGATGTTATTCATCTGTTCAGGGTATGGGGGCAGCGACAGCCCGACGATCAGTATCATCATCACCGCTACGACCAGTATTGGCAGAGCAGCGTCCAGGCCGAACGCCCACACTCCGCCGAGCAAACCCGCGACGGCGGTGGCCCCGGCGACTCGCAGTCGTCGTGCAGGCGGGTTCGGCACCGCGTCGAAGATTTCGCGCTGGGTCATCAACGCAATGGCGATCACCAGTAGCGCAAACAATCCGCTATGCAGGTACGCGGGAATGAGCATCACCACAAAGACGCCAACCTCGTACCAGTAGCTCACCCATATTTTGTTGTATTTTGCAGGTTGCGACGACGACAGTTGAATCGACGTCAAAGCGGTGGCAGCACCCACCATATAGCCTGTGAGAATAAGCACGGCGATCAGGTCAAGCGTCAAGTTTTTACTCCTAAATTACAACTTTAATGATATGCTAAATAAAAGTAACTGCAAATGTGAGAAAACCTTAACCTGTATGCCCGCCTTACGCTATTGGCCTCCCAATTTGGTAACAGGCCTGCGCCTGGGGCTGACGCTATTCGCCATTGCTGCCATATTCAATGGCGAGACGATCCGAGGTGCTTATATCATCCTGGCTACACTCATCATCGATATGCTTGATGGCTTCCTCGCGATTGCGCTGAACGCGAAGAGCGCTTTCGGCAATGCGCTCGATAATCAGGCGGATGTGGTTAACTTTGGGGCAGGGACAGCAGTGCTGTTGTACGGGCACAGGCTGCAATCGATGGGTTTTCTCGGGATCATCATCTGTGTGGTGCCACTTGTCCTGACGGCCGTGCGCTCAAGTGTGTATCTTGTGCAAGACCAGGATGGAATCGTGTTTCGGGGGTTGGCGATGCCCGGTTCTGCGCTGGTGTTGCTGGGGACCGTCTTTTGGGATTTCAACGTGGTGCTGCTCATCATCATCACGTTGGTGACATCCGTTTTGATGGTGGCACCATTTCGCTACCTCAAGGTACGGGGGATATTCGCCGTTGGCGCGACGATCCTTCTCCTGCTGAGTGCTGTCGTTTTCCCGCGTGGTCTAATGCTCATTGGGCTGGTGTACGCGATACACGGCCCGCTGTATTCCTGGTTTGTCCAATCCTCATGACCCAACGCCCTTTATTTCTTATAGTACTGCAGCAGTTTTTTTCCGGGGTAGCGCTCGTCGCGTTCTACACAGCGGCGAACGCGCTCTTCCTGCCGATATTCGGCCAGGATGGCATCGCCTACAGCTTCATCGCGATAGGTGTGCTCGGCGCGTTGACGACAATTGGCTTCCGCACGTTACAACAAACCTGGACGTTTCGACAATTGGCGCTGCTGGTTTACATCTGCACAATCGCTTTCATTCTGGCGTGTTGGCTTATGCTAGGGATGCCAGGCCAGCAACGGGTAATCTTCGTGCTGATGGTGACATACACGATCATCTACTCGTTGATGAATATCATTGTCGGGTTGCAGGCAGCGCGGGTATTTGAGGGGTGGCAATTTCGCAGTGTGTATCCCCTGATAATGGCGGGGCAGGTAGTCGGTGTGATCGCAATGGGTGGCCTGATGACGCCCATCCTGAACCGAATCGGGCGAGTAGAGAACCTGCTATGGTTCACTGCGGGTGGTGTTACCCTTTCTCTGTTGGTGCTGCTGTTGCATATGCACATCTTCCGGGCGCGGTACCAATCGGAGGCAGACGTGCCATCGAGCCAGGCAGATGCCGACAATGTGGGATTGCTGCAGGTCCCGTTTATCCGGCAGATATTCGCGTACGTATTCATTTCGTACAGTGGCTCGCGGCTGGTGACGTTCCTGGGGCTGGCGGTCATCGAACAACGCTTTAGCGACAGTGAAATGATTGCGGCATTTTTCGGCAAACTGGCGGCAGCCCTGACGGTACTGACGCTTGTATTCCTGCTGACTGCATCCGGCTTTCTCATGCGACGTTTTGGGCTGCGCCTCGGTTTGAGCGCGAATCCGCTCACGGTACTGGCGGCAGTAGTCGTCGCGCTGGTCATCAGCGGAAGCGAGAATGCTTTCTTCTGGGCGATGATTGCAGCCTATGCCCTGGACTTCATCTTTACAGTTGGCACGACCGATACATCGATTCGCGCGGTGTATCGTGCGCTGCCGGATGCACAACGCTTCGGTGTCGAGACGATCGTGATGGGCATTGTCTACCCGTTGAGCTACGGCGTAACCGGGGCCATGGTGCTGTTGCTGCATTGGATGTCATTTGTATCGCTGGTCCATGTGGTGACGTTCACGTGTGCAGTCTCAGTAGTGTGGGGGATAATGTCCTTCTGGCTCTATCGCAGCTACCGACGTCAGATAGAGGCAGATACCAGGCTATACAACAAACTCGCGACGGGGCTTGCTCGACAGACTCAGAAAACATGAATTGCGGAAAACCCTACGCAAAGGCCTGCATCGCGCGGTGGTTAAAGCCGAAAATGGACGAATTGAGGCTGACCCGGCGTGGCTTCCGGTGGAGCACGAGTCGAAAAAATCCCCACAGCACATGGGGATTCTTGTTGTTGCTGGGTCTTCCGAGCGCGTCATCTGGTGCGAGTTGTGCCTGGCGGAATGTAAACGCGCACCATGACCTGCGATGTGCTTAGGCTCTTTAGCGGTGGATGTATTGGCCTTGCATTTGCCCCACGATTTCGTTGTTGTCGAACACGCGGTGGCCGCGTACGAAAGTCGTTTTTACCTTGCCCCTGACTTCAAGCCCCTCAAAAGGCGTATACCCCTGGGCAGAGAAACTATCTTCTGCCCGAATCGTCCAACTTTCGTTGGGGTCGAACAGGACCAGATCCGCATCGAAGCCCTCAGCGATATCGCCTTTGTTGAGCAAACCAAATCGGCGTGAGGCATTCCAACTCACTAACTGAGCGACACGATTGGGTGACAGCCCACGCTTGGTACCCTCACTTAGGATTCCCGCGAGCATGTACTCTGTGCCACCAAAGCCTGCGCGCGCTTTCCAGACATTGTCCGGGTCCTCTTGGTCCACCTTCAGGTCTTTTGGACAGTTCGCGTGGTCTGTCATGAGCCATTCCACCGTACCATCAAGTACGCGCTCCCACAGATACTCTTTATGATGTGGCGGACGCAGCGGCGGGTTTACCTTGGCAAAGGCGCCCATTGGGCAGTTTGTATCCAACAGCAGATGACCGGCGGTTACCTCAATCCCAAATTTGACGTCGGGGTACATTTCCCGCGCTTTCAGGGTTGCCTCCATCGCTTCGATAGAAGTGATGTGTAAGATATTCACCTCGGTTAGCCCTGCCGCATGCGCTAGCGCCCCAACCACCTGGATTGCCACTGCTTCGCTGTGGGGTGGTCGTGCGGCACTGTAGGCTTCCAAGCCTTGCAGGCTACTTTGGTCGCGGATCATGGTTTCGTACGCCCGGAGTATTTCGGGGGTCTCGCAGTGCCAGCTCACCTGGATGTTCTGGGCAATATCGGGGTATTTTTTCTGCAGACGTGCCGCTTCGCGGCAGATGAAATCGAAGTGCGCGATGTCGTAATGATCACCTTCGTCCAGCATCAACCACTTGTACTGCGTGTCGGACTTGCCATCGAGACCGTGGAGGCCATAGAACATAAACACCTCGCCGAAGTTTGGCGCACCACACTCTGTTACGAGGTACTCCATCTCTTCGACCTGCGCGCCGGTGATTGGCGAGACATGGAACGCATAGTCGATGTAATAGCGACCATCCGACTGCTTGAGCAGTTCAGGAAAAAACTTCGTCAGCGAGCCGCCCATATTGAGGTAAAGGCTACCAGTACGGACGTACGGTATGATCGTCGTAACGCCGCCCTGTGCCGCAGCCGCAGATTCCGTAGGGGCGTCCTCATGCGGTGGAACATAGATGCCGACATGCGTGTGCGGGTCGATGGCACCGGGCATACCCAGCAACCCCTTACCGTCGAATACCTTTTCTGCCTCGTCAACGGGGATGTCGGTATCCAGCTTTGTAAATTTTCCGTCCTTAATGCCGAGATCGAGGGGTTCGATCTCGGTCTTGTTTGGGCTGGCTACCTGTACATTCTTTACGACCAGATCATATGGTTTTGTCACTGAACTTTCCTTTCATAAGGGTAGGTAACGCAATACCTAATTGTTGATACCACTGACGGCCAACATGTTGTGGACATGGTATTCGAAGCGATCTCCCCGGTACAAACCAATGAAATACTCGACTGGCGTTTTCTGTGGCGAGTAAATCGTACGCTTCACTCGGAGCAATGCGGCCCCGGCCTCAATGTTGAGGATTTCGGCGACCGGCCCTGATGCGGGAACAGCTTCGAGGACTCTGTTTGCAACACAGTTGTTCAAGAAGGGGAGGCCCATCAGGTATCGGAGTGATCCACCGTGGGTATATGCGGTGCCATCGATGCCATCGGTAAATGTGGCTGGTACGTAGGCTCTGTGATACCCGATTGGCACGTCATCCTCCAGGCGAATGCGCTCCAAGAAGAACAGCTTTTCCGATGCTGCAAGCCCAAGTGCATCATAGACCGATGGTTCCGGCTGAATCCACTCTGCCGCCAGGAGCTTCCAGCCGGGGACAAGGCCGCGCATCAACATGTTGTCTAGCAAGTTGGGATATTTCTCGGGGTGGTGTATCAGCTTTGGCTTGGTGACGAACGTTCCGCGACCACGCTGACGCGTGATGCGCCCTTCCTCCTCAAGTTCGCTCAGGGCCTGCCGAACTGTCGTTCGGCTTAACTGGTACATCTCTTGAATCTGTTGTTCGGTGGGGAGTGCATCACCTTCTTTGAACTCACCGCTGTCGATCTTCCCCAGGAGCAGTTGCTTTAGTTGGAAATACAGGGGAATCGGCAGGTTTCGGTCAATTGTCATGAACAGATATCTCTAAACGTGTGTTTGTCATGACTATAAAACTTTTTCTATGTGTTTTCCACAAGTCTGCGCACCTTCATGGCGGTATCGTTCTCCAAAGATTCGATGTGCGCACCACTGTACCCCGAAAGCTGGACCATTGTGGAGACAAACATGAGCAAAAGGTAAGTTGGTTGGATTTGTACCCTAAAGGTGCTATATTCATGACATTAGCCAATAAATTTAATTCTGAGACTAAGCAACTCCAACTTAACCACCAAGCATAACGTCGAACAAGGTCGCGTCCGCCACAGCACGAATCTGTACGGCTGGCACGCATTATTTCCAACAGAGAACGAGATGTCGACAGCGACACAACCTCACTTCGAACAACTTGCCTCCTTTGCTGCCCATACGTCGTATGACAACCTGCCATTGCCTGTTGTCGATCGAGCAAAGTGGGTTCTCCGCGATACGGTAGGTGTAACCCTTGGTGGTATGGCAGACTCGGAAGTGGTGAAGCTTATCCGCTATGCGATACAACACCATCCCGGTGACTCCCCACTTATTGGTATTGGCGGCAAGGTTCGTCCTGAGTGGGCTGCACTCATTTATGGAACGGCAGGCACCACACTCGAATACGACGAAGGTCATGCGTTTGCCCGCGGACATGCCGCTGTCCACGCTGTAGGAACGGTGTTAGCCCTGGCAGCTTCGGACGACGTTAGCGGAAGAGACTTGCTTACAGCGATGGTTGTGGGCTATGAGGTTGCTGCAAGGGTGGGGATTGCGGCAAAGCTACGTGAGGGCGTGCATCCCTTCGGTGCGTGGGGTGTTGTTGGGGCGGCGACGGTGGGTGCGAAGCTTGCCGGTTTTTCCGAGGAGGATATGCTCGGTGTGATGAACCTCGCGGCATCGTACGCGATTACCCCCTCGTTCAAAACGGCGTTTGCGGGAGCAAACGTTCGCAATACATATGCTGGATTCGTTAACCACAACGGCCTGCTAGCGGGCGACCTTTATCGGTTGGGGTTCCGTGGTGAGGTCAACGGCATCCAAACAGCCTTTGGCGAAATCCTGGGGGACTCATTTGCGCTAGACGTGCTCGTTGACGAACTCGGCCAACGTTACGAGATGATGCGCGGGTACTTCAAGCCATACGCCGCCTGTCGATATGCTCATGCAGCGATCGACGCGCTGCTTGCGATACGTGATCGCGTGCGCGTCGAGGCTATAACACACATCACTGTAGAAACCTACGACATCGCGGCAAAGCTGATTAATCCAAATCCATCGACTCCCCTGGCCGCGCGGTTTTCCATTCCCTACATTGTGGCCGCCACGTTATGCGACGGCAACGCCAATGAAGCGTCTTTTACTGCCGAGGCAATCCGTCGTGAACCGGTGCTTAAGCTTGCTGGTGTCGTCGACGTCGTAGAGTCGAACCGCTATACGGCTATGCTCCCAGAGAAGCGTGCTGCTGGCGTCAGGCTTCAGGTTGGCAGCGAAACGATCGCGTCGGAATCGATCGGTAGCAAGGGTGACCCGGATCAACCCATGTCGGAGCAGGCGCTACGAGACAAGTTCTGGAGTTTGACCCGACAACTGACAGAGAATTGCCGCCAGCCCCTGTGGGATGTGCTGGGTGATGTCGAGAAGCTATCGGCGGCAAAGGTAATTTTCGCGTGCTAGCCGAGAAACAAGGTAAGTGTCGAAGCCATGCAAAGTCAGTGTGTATAGCAGATTGTGAAAAGAACAATCTGGTTTGTTTTTTAGCTGTTGATGACAAGGAGAGATGAAATGAAGCCTGTTCTACGTATTTTTGCAGTTGCTATGCTATTCGTGATGTCGGCGTCCGTCTTTGCCCAGGATGAGGGGGCGGTTGTCAAGATTGGTGCGATCCACCCGCTCACAGGTGGGCTTGCCAATGATGGGCAGGGGATGGATCAGGCGATCCAGATGGCGGTCGAGGCGGTAAACGAATCTGGAATGCTGGAGGGTATCACGCTCGAACTGGTAAGTGCGGACTCCACAGGGTCGGCGGACATTGGGCAGGAAGAAGCCGTTCGCTTGATCGAGGAAGAGGAAGTATCGGCTATCATCGGCACCTTCCAATCTGCCGTGACTGCCAATGTAGCGACGGTATCGGCCCGTGAAGGGGTTCCGCTAGTTGTGAGTGTGGCT
>CAYSVE010000118.1:0-11512 GCA_964434365.1 uncultured Anaerolineaceae bacterium
CGCCTCGAAGGCCTGCGGCGTGGCTAGTTGGGTAGGGTCATATTTCGCCCACAGGCCCTCCTGCGCATCGCGGAAGGTGGGGACGCCACTCTCTTTACTCACACCCGCCCCCGTGAGCACCACCAGTCGTTTTGCTTTGTGGAGTATCTGTGCTGCCGCTTGCATGTCGCTCCCTTTGCGTTATCCTGTTGCCTTATGATAGATGAACCTTTACCGCAACACGAACCCGAACCTGTGCCCGACATGCCAGAGCAGGACAGCGCACTTGGGTTACTGGCCGTGCTGGGGGTGATGCTCACGGCTTTTTGCGTGTTCGTTGCCTACGACGCCTTCGGCGTGTTTGCCGTGGACGTGGAAATCTACTTCCAGTGCATCAGCGGGGAGGGTGGTTTCGAAGCTTGCGGCGACATGCTCGTTTTCGACTACCGGTATGGCATCGACGCCGGTTGGGCCATCGGCCTTAGCCTGTTGGGCATTATTCTGGGGCCGATACCTGTAATTATCTTGTTAAGGCAGCGTAAGAGCGGCGTGTTCGGAGCCATCACGTTACTGTTGATCCTGGTGCCCTACGGGGCAGTGGCCCTGTTCGTCATCACGACGGCGCTGCTTGTGGTGATTGTTTTTGCGCTGCGGGTGGCGTTGTAGCCAATGAGAGCATCGAATTGTGGATGAGGTGAGCATCATGTCCTGGTTGATCCTTGGCATTGCGATTGCAGTCGAAGTTGTCGCTACGGTACTTCTGAAGGTCTCCGATGGGTTTTCGCGGGTGGGGCCGTCGGTGGTGGTGTTGGCGTTGTATGTCATCAGTACGTATTTGTTCGCAGTGGCCCTGCGCGGCCTCGAACTCGGGTTGGCCTACGCGGTATGGGCCGGTGTGGGGACGGCTGCCGTGGCCGTCATCGGTGTGATGGCGTTCAGCGAGCCGATTACCGCCCTCAAGACGACGTTCATCGCGCTGATTATCGTTGGCACGGTGGGGCTAAATTGGGTCAGCGCTGGGGCGTAATGGTGGCGCATAGCTGTGGTAAGGTCGTTTTGGGCGAGGCATGGCGAAGGATAGTGTCTACGCGTCCCTCGTCCCTACACGATGCGTGATCTCGTGAACCGCATCGGGCAAGCAGTTTCGTTGCTGGCGCTGATTTCCACAGTCGCTTGTTCGATGCAGCCCGCCGAACCCCGCGAGGCCCATCTCATCGATTGGGGGTGGGCCACCCCACGCCTGCAAGATATGCCGGGTTACCTCGATGCCGCGCAGCAAACGGCCTTCGACGGCGCGGTGATCGATGTGCACAGCGACCGCGACCCGCGCGGCCTCTCGTGGGATATTTTCGGCGAAACGCCGCTCGACCCGGCAGAACTCGACGCGCTTGTAGCCGCATATGGCAACCTCGATTGGGGCCGCTACGAACACAATTTTTTGCGTTACACGGTTCACCCGGCGGACGTTGGGTGGTTCGAAGATTGGGACACGATCTACGCCAACGCCGAGGCGTGGAGCGGCTTCGCGCGTGAGCTTGGCTTCGTGGGGGTGATGTTCGATGTCGAGCAGTACAGCGACGCCAACCTCTTCGAGTACCCCGCCCAAGCGGGTGCCGAAACCGGCAACTACAGCGTGTTCATGCAGCAAGCCTACGAACGCGGCGCAGCATTTATGGATGTTGTCGAGCGCGGTTTTCCCGGTATCACCGTGATGACCACCTTCGGCTTACTCGTCGACCCTAACGTCACCGACGCTGGCGACTGGCAACGGCATCATTACGGCCTGCTACTTCCGTTTTTGGAGGGGATGCTGTCGGCGGCGGACGATGAGACTACGCTCATCGACGGCTACGAGAACGCGTACCTGTACCGCACAGAGGCCGAGTTCACGGCGGTGCACGACATGATGAACGCCTACGAACCGCTCTACACAGACCGCCTCGCGCAGCCGATGCAGGTCGGCTATGGGTTATGGGTGGATGTTCACTGCGGCGACGGTGGCCTGCCGCCCGAAGGCTGCGGCTTCTCGCAGGAGGATTTCCGCGAGGCGCTGACGTACGCCACAGCCCACACCGACGGCTACGTGTGGGTGTATAGCCAGAAAATTAACTGGTATACCGGCTATGGCATTCCTGGTGCCTGGCGCGACCTCTTCGCAGAATTTCGGTAATACCTCGACCCCCAAAATCGATCAAAGTCCCTGTAACAGGTGACAAACTTCGCTAGAATTGTTGACAAACGTCACTGTTTAACGGTAGATTAGTTTTAAAACATTTCGCAATCGAACTATTCACTACCGAAATATTCGATTTTTCTAGCTGGAGTATGCCTCATGAACACCATCTACAAGCGTATCCGCGTGCTTTTTCCCGACCATCTTGGCCTCGCGCGCGGCAAGTACGTTCCGCCTTACTACCTGCAAGATCACGGCTCGCGCTTCTGCATCACGCTTTTCGCGCTGACGTACGACCGCACCATGACCCCTGCCCCCGGCGCGAAGCTGCTCGAAGGCCTGCCGGACTGCGAACTCCGGGTCGACCCGGAGCGCATCCGTGCGTGCTGGCAGAAGGACACCGGCATGGTTGTCGGCGACCTGTACTTCGAGGATGAGCCGCTGAAGATCGCGCCGCGCTGGGGGCGGCGGAAGGCCATCCGCGATTGGGGCGAACTCGGCTATAAGCCCAAGGTGGGCATCGAGCTAGAGGCGTATGTGCTGCAACGCGACGAAAACGGCAATTGGGCGCCGTGGAACACGCCTGGTGCGTACGTCTATGGTACTGGCCCCGGTGTCGACCCCGTCGGCTTGCTCGATGAAATTATGGACACCGCCCAGCAGTGTGACCTGCCCGTCGAGGCCATCAACAGCGAGTTCGACTCGCCGCAGTTCGAGATGACCCTGCGCTACGGTGATGCGCTGGAAACCATCGACAACATTTTGCTGTTCAAGTTGATGGCGCGCGAAGTGGCGGCGAAGCACGGCCTACTGCTGACGTTCATTGGCAAGCCATTGGCAGGGCGCAGTGGCAGTGGCTTGCATGTCAACTTCTCGATGGAAGACAACGACGACAACAACGGTTACAGCGACCCCAACGCCGAAGATGGCCTCAGCAAGATGGCGCATCAGTCCATCGCAGGGATGCTGGCCCACCATACCAGCATGAGCGCGCTGCTCGCGCCCACCGTCAACAGCTACAAGCGGCTGATGCCCGGCGACATCATCGGCTACTGGGGCAACTGGGGCTACGATCATCGTGGGGTGTGCGTGCGGGTGCCGGGCGAACGCGGCAAAGCCACCCACCTCGAACATCGTATGGCCGACGGCGCGGCGAACCCCTACCTCGCGACGGCGGCTGTGTTGCAGGCCGCGCGCCTGGGCGTTATCAACGATTTGACGCCGCCCCCCGCCGAAACCGGCGACGGCTTCGAGGAGATCAACACCGATGTGCGTGTGCCCGAGAACCTCTCGCTGGCGTTGGACGCGCTGGAAGCCGACACCGACCTCATCGACGCGGTGGGCCGCGAGTCCGTCGAGCAGTTTATTGCCATCAAACGCTTCGAGTGGGAGAAGTACATCGCCCACATCACCGACTGGGAACTGGACTTCTACCTGCCATTCCTCTAACCGGTTGGGGCGCGTTATTGTGGGCGAGGGATGGCGGAGGACCGTGTCTCCGCGTCCCTGCGCAGGCCGACACGCGAGTCGGCCCTTACACCACCGATGGACCCTGAAAATCCCTTTTCGTGCAAAGGTCGATTTCCCGCGGGTGTGCGAAAAAACGGCTATCCATTTTCTGCCCGGTTCAAGCGATAATAAGTGATGCATAAATCCACAGTAGCGTGTGGTCGCGGGGTTTGGGGTGGTAGTTGTAGCAGACGGCCAGAAGGTATCGCTACGAGACACCTGCGGCGAGGTAGCGACGCGCGCCTGCGACATCCGCCGTGACCACGACACCACAACCCATGTGCCACCTGCTTTTGATGTAAGCCTTTTTGCGGAGGACCAGACTTATGACCGCACCCGATATTCTCTCCCCTGTATGGAGCCACCTGACGACGATACAGCCTGTGCGCGGCGAGGGGGTGTACCTCTACGACGCCGACGGCAACCAGTACCTCGACTTTACCAGCGGCATCGGCGTGACGAACACCGGCCACAGCCACCCCAAGGTCGTCGAGGCCATTCGTGAGCAGGCCCAACACCTCATCTTCGGGCAGATGAACATCGTCATCCCGCCCGGCATGGTAGAGGTGGCCGAAAAGCTGAACAAGGTCACCCCGGCCAGCATCGATAGCTTTTTCTTCACTAACAGCGGGGCCGAGGCCACCGAGGCAGCGGTTAAGCTGGCGAAGCACGCCACCGGCAAGCGCAACACCATCGTCTTCCAGGGGAGCTTCCACGGGCGCACCCACCAGACGATGGCGATGACCACCTCGAAGACGGTGTATCGCGATGATTACCAACCGCTACCGGGTGGGGTGTTCGTTGCGCCGTTCCCGTACAGTTACTTCTATGGCTGGGATGACGAAGAGACCATCGAGTTCTGCATGAAGCAGCTTAACCTACTCGTGAAAAGCCAGACCGCAGCCGACGAAACCGCCGCGATCGTCATCGAGCCGGTGTTGGGCGAAGGCGGTTACGTCGTCGCGCCCGATGGCTTCTTGCAGGAGTTGCGCGCGTTCTGCACGCAGCACGAGATTCTGCTCGTCATCGACGAAATTCAGAGCGGCTTCGGGCGCACCGGCAAGATGTGGGCGCACGAGTACAGCGGCATCGAGCCGGATGTGCTCATCATGGCGAAGGGCCTCGCCAGCGGCATGCCGATGAGCGCCATCGGTGCCAGCAAGGGCCTCATGAGCCGCTGGCGCACGGGCACCCACGGCGGTACCTACGGCGGCGGGAATGCGGTCGTCGCAGCGGCGGCGAGTGCCACCATCGATGTGATGCAGGCGGAAGACCTCCCCGGCAACGCGGCCCGCGCTGGCGAACGCCTTATCGACGGCCTGCGCGACTTGCAAAAGCGCTACCCAATTATCGGTGATGTGCGTGGGCGCGGTTTGATGGTCGCCACGGAGTTCACCCACGAGGACGGCTCCCCGGCGAAGGACATCACCAAAGCGGTACGCACGGCCTGCATAAACAGCAACCTGCTCATCCTCAGTTGCGGCAGCTACGAAAACGTCATCCGTTGGATTCCGCCGCTGGTCGTCAACGACGCGCAAATCGACGAGGGGCTGCGCATATTCGAGGAAGCGTTGAAGGCGTCGGTGTAGTACATTATCGGCAATCGTCGCGCGGCGGCCCATACGGGCCGTCGCTACCCCAAAAAGGCAAACTGAAATGCAAAAAACACTGGGTATCCTCGTCGCCATGCAGCCCGATTTCGACGTGCTCGAAGTCGACGGCACCACCGATGACGAAAAAGTCGTCGCGTTGTTGGGTAAGGGGGGCCTGCACATGACCTACGAGACGTATGTCGTCGCAGCGGGCGACTTTCCGCCGTCTGTCGACGCGTGCGACGCGTACTTCATCACCGGCAGTATGACGAGCGCCTTCTGTGATGACCCGTGGGTAGTGCAATTACGGGCGTTCGTCCGCGAGGCGTACGCGGCGGAAAAACCGCTGATAGGCGTTTGCTTCGGGCATCAGGTCATCAACCTGGCACTGGGCGGTGAGGTGCAACACTCGTCGGATGGCATTCTGCTGGGCACCACCCGCGCGGTTATCCACGAGCAACCCGCATGGATGGACGACCAGATGCGTGTGGTCGATATTTACCACATGAACAGCGACCAGGTGACGAAGCTGCCCCCCGGCGCGCGCAAAATCGCATCGGCACGACGCTGCGAACACGCTGTTGTGGAAATCCCCGGGCGGGTGTTGACATTCCAGGGGCACCCAGAGCAACCGATGGCTTCGGTCAACCATTTTATCGACATGTTTAGCGACCGACTGCCAGAGCAAACGATCGCGGATGCGCGCTGTTCGGTGCTTGTGGCCGAACCCCAAGCGCAGCGTGTCGCAATGTGGATTAAAGGATTTTTGGAGGGGTAACCCGTGGCTGTACCGTTAATCGGCATCACAACCTATCATCGCGACGAGACGAACCACGTCAAAGTGCCTGCCCAATACGCCGATGCCGTGCGCCGGGCAGGTGGCCTGCCGCTGTTGATTCAACCGGGCGAGCCGCGCATGGACGAACTGATGGGCCTGTTGCACGCGTTGGTGCTCAGCGGCGGCGGCGATGTAAACCCGGCGCTGTACAAGGGTGGTGACCACGCGACCGTCTACAACGTGAGCCAGGAGCGCGACCAGAGCGAAATCGACCTGCTGAAGCGCTCGCTCGACGATGAGATGCCGCTGTTCTGCATTTGCCGGGGGATGCAGGTGCTCAATGTCGCCCTGGGCGGCACACTGATTACGCACATCCCCGATGCGATGCCAAACGCGATGACGCATCGTAACACGCCGCCCGGCCCGGTGATGCACGCGGTACAGGTGCAGCCGAGTTCGCGCCTTGCCGAGGTGATGGAAGCCGCCGACGTGACTACGGCGTCGTGGCATCATCAGGCCATCGACCAGCTTGCGCCGGGCCTTACACCCATTGCCACCTCGGCGGACGGTATCATCGAGGCAGTGGAAATCGCCGGGAACGACAAGCTGCTGGCGGTGCAATGGCACCCCGAGCTTTCGGCGGCGGATGACGCGAGCCAGCAGCGGTTATTCGATGAACTGGTGCGCCTGGCTCGCGAACGAATGTGATACAGTACGTGCAGCAGTTTGATTGTCAGTATCGATATAAGGGCGGGCCGCTTTTTGCGTATTCTCGAAGAAATGATAAAGGCCGAGACCGACATCATGGAAAAAGTCTCTGGCTTACCCATAGACCCAATGGCGATGGCCGCCGCTGCGAACATCTGGCGGGCCAGCCAGCTCTTCCGGCAGAACCTCGAACAGGCGGTGCTGAAGGAGTACAGCCTCACATGGGCGAGCTTTAGCACGCTCTTCATCGTGTGGATATGGGGGCCGATCGAAATGGGGTCCATCGCCGAGTCGCAGTCGGTGGGGCGCTCTACCATCACCAGTACGGTAAGCCTGCTGGAGAAGCGCGGCTACTGCACCCGTGACCATGCCGACGGCAACCGGCGCACGGTGCTCGTCACGCTTACGCCCGAGGGGCGCAAGCTCATCGAGGAGGTGTTCCCGGCCTTCAACCAGCACGAGAAGGCGTTCATCGGCGCGCTGACGGAGGAAGAAACGCGCGTGCTGGCCGGGTTGCTGCGCAAAATCATCGTAGACCAGGGGGGCGACAAGTGAGCCAGTATTACGTCGTTACGGTGATGGCCGAGGACCGCGTGGGCATCATCCACGGCGTGTCGCAGGCGATAAGCAACCTGCACGGCGACATCACCGACATCAGCCAGACAGTGCTGCGTGGCTACTTCACGATGATTCTGCTGGTGACATTCGACGCCGCCGATGTCACGCGGGAGGCGCTGTTGACCGACCTCAACGCCGCGCTGGAAGCACTCGACCTCGACCCCGTCGTTGGCGTGAAGACGCTCGGCACACTACCACAAACCACGCGCCCGCCCGACCCGCGCGATACCTATGTGCTCAGTGCAACGGGCGAGGACCGTATTGGCTTTGTCGCGACGGTCACCGGTTTTTGCGCGCAGCAGGGCATCAACGTGTTGGACCTCGAAACGCGCGTCGAGGATACGATTTACCTCATGCTGCTGCTCGTCGACCTCGGTAAAACCGACACGCGCGACGTCCAGGCTAAGCTTGCCGCCTTTGCCGACGAAACCGGCCTCGCGCTCAGTTTGCAGCACCACGATGTTTTCCAGGCGACACAAGAAATACGGATGCCATGATTCGCTCAGAACAAATTCTAGACACCGTCTCGATGATCCAGACGGAAAACCTCGATGTCCGCACGATAACGATGGGCATTGACCTGTTGGACTGTCGCAGCGACGACATCAACCGCACCTGCGAGAAAATTCGCACGAAGATACTGCGGCACGCGGGGGCACTCGTGCCTACCTGCGAGGATGTCAGCCAGAAGTACGGCATCCCCGTGGTGAACAAACGCCTGAGCATCACGCCGATTGCGCATGTTGGTGCGGGCTTCAACGAGGCCGGGTTTGTGAAGCTCGCCCGCACCCTCGACGACGCCGCGAAAACCGTCGGCGTGGACTTCGTTGGTGGTTTCAGCGCGAAGGTGGAAGGCGGCATGAGCCGCGTCGATGAAGCGCTGATTCGGTCGCTGCCGGAGGCACTCAGCGTGACGGAGCGCGTATGCGGCAGCGTCAACGTCGGCACGACGCGCGACGGTGTGAACATGGACGCGGTCGCGCTCATCGGCGAGATGATCAAAGCACTCGCCGAGCGCAGTGCCGACAGCGGCGGCTTCGCGGCGGCGAAGTTCGTGGTGTTCACCAACCAGCCGACCAATAACCCGTTCATGGCCGGGTCGATTCATGGCATCGGCCAGCACGAGATCGTGATTCATGTAGGCGTGAGCGGGCCGGGCGTGGTCGCGCGGGCGCTGCGCCGCCGCCTCGCCGATGAGCACCCGCCGAAAATCCACGACCTCGCGGAGGAGATCAAACAGGCCGCGTTTCGGGTAACGCGCTGCGGCGAACTCATCGGGCGGCGGGTGGCCGCCGCGCTCGATGTGCCCTTCGGCGTGGTCGATTTGTCGCTCGCCCCCACGCCGCGCGTCGGCGATAGCGTGGGCGAAATCATCGAGTTGCTGGGCGTGGGGGCCATCGGCGGGCCGGGCACGACGGCTGCCGTCGCGCTGTTGAACGACGCGGTGAAGAAGGGGGGCGCGTTCGCCTCGCAGAGTGTGGGCGGCCTCAGCGGGGCCTTCATCCCTGTGTGCGAGGACAAAGCGCTCGCCGATGCCGTGGCCGATGGCACCCTCTCGCTGGATAAGCTCGAAGCGGTGACCAGTGTGTGCTCTGTCGGGTTGGATATGGTGGCGGTGCCGGGCGACGTCGATAGCGAAACCCTCGCGGCCATTATCGCCGATGAGATGGTCATCGGGATGATCAACAACAAAACCACAGCCTGCCGCATCATCCCGGTGCCGGGCAAAGCCGCAGGCGAATTCGTGAGCTTCGGCGGGCTGTTCGGCGAGAGCGCCATTTTGCCGGTAAGCAGTGTGGGGCAATCGGCCCGGTTTGTGGGCTTCGGCGGGAAGATTCCTGCGCCCATCCACAGCTTGCGCAACTAAATTCGACCCGGGCGGGGCCATCGTGCCTCGCCCAACTTGCCCCCGCGAAACGCCAACATCTGCTATAAGCCGAAGCTGATGCCATAGCATCGTGCTGCGTGGTAGAATGCGACATTCGCAAACGGTAACCCTAACCAAAGGAACAATTTACGATGGCTTACACCGACCTGACAGTCGAAGAATACAAGGCGCGCTTCGTCGATGGCGGCGAGCAGCACACGCTCGTCGATGTGCGTGAGGTGGACGAATATGAAGAAGGCCACGTGCCGGGTGCGATCAACCTGCCGCTCAGCGAACTCGAAGGCCGCCTGGGCGAACTCCCCGCCGAGGGCAATCTCCTGCTCATCTGCAAAACGGGTGGCCGCAGTGCGATGGCCGCCGCAGTCGTCGGGGCGACGGGCCGCCCGAACCTGTTTAATGTGGATGGTGGGACGATGGGCTGGGCGAAGGCCGGGAACCCGCTGGAGGTGTAAGCGGCAGGTTCAGGCGGAAGGTACTACCCGCGCCGACATCACTGTGCACGCTGATGTTGCCGTTGTGCCCTTCCGCCACCCGTTTCACAATTGCCAGGCCGATGCCCATCCCCTTGTCGTTCATGTTCCGGGACCTCTTGGAGCGGTAAAACCGCTCGAACAAATGCGGAATATCCTCTGCGGGGATGCCGATGCCGGTGTCTTCCACCTCAATCGTGATACTGTCGTCGTACGAACACACCTTCAGCGTAACAAGCCCGCCACTCGGCGTGTAGTTGATGGCGTTCGCGACCAACTGCCGCACCGCGCGGTGAAGTTCCGTTCGGTTGAGCAACAGCAACTGTGGGGCATCCGTCGGCACGAAACGCAATTCCACGCCTTTTTGGTCCGCGAGCGAGGTGTGCTCATCGTAGACCGCCTGCACCACATCGTTAACGTCCAATTCGCGCAGGGTCCACGTTTCGTTTAACGTCTCCAGCCGAGAGAGCGCCAGCAGATCGTCGAATAGTAGCTTTAGCGTTTTCGTCTGTTGTTGGATGGCACTGGTCGCGCGATCGCGTTTGGCGGGGTCGCGGCTGTTTTGCAACACGAATAAGCTGGTGGTAATCACCGTGAGCGGCGTTTTGAAGTCGTGGGTGGCATCGCCGATGAACCGTTGTAACAGGGCGGTGCGTTCTTCGGCCAGCTTAACCTCCAGGCGCATATCATCCATCGCCTTGCGGTCGGTCACATCGCGCAGCGCCGTCAGCCGATACTGCCTACCATCCTCTTCGTACACGCTATCCACGGGTTCTATCCACAGGGTGTCGCCATGTTTCGTGCGAACCTGCACTTCGTAGAACTCGGCGGTGGGGCTACTCACGCGCTTGGCAACCAGCTCACGATACTCCGGTAAAATCATCGCCGTCCAGGTTTCGCCTACCTCGTCGAGCGTGTAGCCCAACAGCTTCGTGAAGGCCGGGTTGGCATCCAGCGGCACACGGCCATCGTGCAACACAAGGGCGTCTTTGCTTTCGTTGAACAACCGCCGGTAGCGTTTTTCGCTGGCGATGAAGGCGTTGATGCGGGCTTGTTCTAATTGGGTGCGATGGCGGTCGATAATCACGATATTGCCCGTCATGAGGATGAGCAGAAGCGCCGGGGCACTTAACGCCTGGGCGATCGATATATCGCTGAATAGCTGGTAGAAGACCACTAACCCGACGACGTTAATCGTCATGAGTGTCAAAGTCGCTTTGACATCCAGCAGGGCACTGGCGAAGAAGATGGGCAAAATGAGCAAATAAACCGGGCCAATCGCGCCTGTTTCGCGATCGGGCAAGGAGATGAAGAAGATAATGAGGCTAAGCGAGAAGCAGCTAATGTATGCCGCGACCCGAAAGTGTCCACGTCGGTTGAGTAGGTAGGCAGTCGCCAACGCGAAAACGACACACGCAACGAATAAAAGCTCTGTGAGGACAGAAAGCGATGAGACATCCGGCAGGCTGAGAAGAAAGGCCAACTCGGCGACCGCCGTCATGGGGGTGATGAAAAGCAAGAGCGATGCAAGCAAGCGGGCACCGCGCTGTTCAGCGAGGTCCGACGTAGGTGATTGGGTTTTTAGCAACCAGTTGAGCATAGGTCTGTCGCGTGCGAACTTTGCGTAGTCGGTCGATATATCTAGGCCGCTAACAGCAAACCACCATCATCATATCATTAAATTTGCATACGGTCGCCCTCCGCTGTGAAGTTTCAAACAATTGATTGGGCGGCCACCAACGCATTTGTTATAGTCTCCGCAAGTTCATAACATACAAGGAGAAACACCATGGCAGT
>CAYSVE010000119.1:0-11499 GCA_964434365.1 uncultured Anaerolineaceae bacterium
GGACCTGCCCAACATGTACGTCGACTACTATCGCCTGCTACAAGTGCTCACGAATATCGTCAGCAACGCGTACAAATACACCCCCAACGGCGGCACCATCACCCTGCACGCCAAACGCGACGGCGAGCGTGTTCGCTTTACGGTGGAGGACACCGGCATCGGCCTTAGCGAGACGCAGGTGAAAATGCTCGGCACGAAGTTCTGGCGGGCCGAGGACGATTTCACACGTAGCCAGCGTGGCACCGGCCTCGGTTATGCGATTACGGCCAGCCTCGTCGAGCAGATGGGCAGCCATATCGACGTGGAAAGTGAAGTGGGTAAGGGCAGCCGGTTTTCGTTCTCTGTGGCTATCGAGGGCGCATGACGCACGTTTTCCTCAGCCCGCACTACGATGACGCCGTGTATAGCTGCGGCGGCACGCTTCATCGGTTGCACCGCCAGGGCGAGCCGACGTGCATCATCACGTTGATGGGCGGTGACCCGCCGACGCCCCTACCACACACGCCCATCGTCGCCGATTTGCACAAGCGCTGGGCCGCAGGCGAAAATCCGATCGCGGCCCGCCGCGCGGAGGACCGCGCCGCAGCGGAACACGTCGGGGCAGCGGTGCAGCACGAGGCGATACCGGACTGTGTGTATCGTACGGCACCCGATGGCACCCCGCTTTACCCCGATGAGGCGTCGCTGTGGGGCGAAGTTCACCCGGCAGACCCGGCCCCATTGCTGTTGGATGCCGTCATGCTGCCCGAGGACATCACAACGGTGCACGCGCCCTTAGCCATCGGCCATCATGTCGACCACGTGCTCGTCCGCGATTGGGCGATGGCCCGCCGCGCGGTACAGCCATCGCTGCGGCTGATGTTCTACGAGGATTTCCCCTACAGCGAAGATCGAACGGCGGCCCACACCGCCGCGAAAACGATGCAGGCACAGGTGCCCCGCGCCGTGCCGATGGAGTGTCATTTGACAGCGGAAGACGTTGCTGCCAAGATTGAAGGGGTACGGGCACATCGTTCGCAGGTGAGCACCTTTTGGGTCGACGACGCGACCCTCGTCGAACGAGTGCGGGCAAACCTTGCCCAACCGCCGATGGAGCGGTACTGGCGCGTGGAGACAATACCAGAGGAATTGTAGAATTCATGTCCGAAGCACTGAAGAAGCTCCAGGAACTCATCGAGGCGGCCAAGGAAGGCGCGATTATCCCGGTTCGCCTACCGGGCCAACTCGAAGAAATCGAGCGGTTGATGATGAGCGAGGCCGCTGCCGCACCGACGCCGATAAGCGGGGGCGGGGCACCGCAAGGCGATGGCGACGACGGCGATAAGCCCTCCTACGACCAGGCCGACGCCGACGACGCGGTTTTCGATGCGGCACATGCCAAATTTATGTCCGTGGCCATCCACGAATTGCGCACCCCCATGACGAGCATCCGCGGCTACAGCGACATGCTCAACCAACCCGCAATGGGCGAACTCAATGACATGCAAACGCAGTTCCTGGGCACCATCCGCACTAACGCCCGCCGCATGGAAGGGCTACTGCAAGATGTCAACGACATCACCAAGGTGCGCGCCGAGGCGCTGAAGCTCAACGCCAAAATGGACATGTTCAAAAACATCGCCATGATGGTCGAGAAGAGTGGCAAGCCCATCGCCGAGGAACTGAACAAAACCCTCACGCTGGACATCCCAGACGGCCTGCCCATCCTCACCACCGACGGCGAGATGCTCGCCAAGGCGCTGGGCAAATTCGTCGAAAATGCGCTGCGCTACAGCCCCGATGAAGGGGCCGAGGTGGTCGTGAAGGCCTACGGTGAGGGCAGCAACCTCATCGTCGACGTCATCGACAAGGGTGTCGGCATGACGCCGGAAGAAATCGCGAAGCTGGGCACACTCTACTACCGCGCCGATAACGACTATGTGCGCACCTTCAAAGGGAGCGGCCTGGGCGTGCCGATTGCGCTGGGCATCATCGAGGCGCTGGGCGGCAGTGTCGTCTTCGAAAGCACGCCCAACGAGGGCACCACGGTGAAGGTCACCCTACCGGGCATGGCGTAGCCGACGGGGATGCCTGTGGGCCGACACGCGCGTCGGCCCCATCACCGATTTTTATCACCGCCGTGCCGGTGCCCGATGAACCCCACCCCCAAAAAAACACGCCCCATGAATTCCAGAAAGCGAACCCCATAAAATGAGTGAGGCACTACCACGCGCACGCACATCGCTAGAAGGGCTTAGCGTCGCCGATGCACTCGGCGGCTTCTTCGAGGGCGCGACGGCGCAAATCACCGCACCGCATGTCGAGGCCCGTACCATCCCCTCGGCGATACCGTGGCACTACACCGACGACACCAACATGGCCCTTTCGATCGTGGAAAACCTGCGCGACCACGGCGAAATTCACCAGGATGACCTGGCCGCGAGTTTCGCGCTGCGCTTCGATAGAGCGCGCGGCTACGGCATGGGGATGCACGGCCTCGTGCGCCGCTTGCGCGAGGGGGCAGCATGGCACACCGTCGCGCCGAAGCTATTTAACGGCGGGTCGTTTGGCAACGGCGGTGCAATGCGCGTCGCGCCAGTGGGGGCCTACTTCGCCGATGACATCCCGGCGGCTATCGAGAATGCGCGTAAATCGTGCGAGGTAACCCACGCTCACCCGGAGGCGGTCGCAGGGGCGATTGCGGTCGCGGTGGGGGCGGCCATCGCGTGGCAGCACCGCGAAGGGGACCCGCTCAGCCGCGAGGCATTTATCGCGCGCGTGTTGGAACACATCCCCGACAGCGATGTGCGGGCGGGTATTGTCGCGGCGCGCCGCACCACCGGCCCGGTCACCCTCGCGGCAGAACCCCTCGGCAACGGCCACAAAATCTCGGCGATGGACACGATTCCGCTCGTGTTGTGGATCGCGGGCAAACATCCACGCGACTACGAACAGGCGGTGTGGGATTGCATCGCAGCGGGGGGCGATGTGGACACGACCGCCGCGATGGTCGGCGGCATCGTTGGGGCGGCAGTCGGCGTCATCGGCATTCCGAAGCTGTGGCGCGAGCGCCGCGAGCCGCTTCCGAGTTGGATCGATTAGCGCTAAATTTGCCCGGTGGATGGCTCAGTATAACAAAAAGCCGCCCAGGCAAACCCACAGGCGGCAAGATTTTTTGCATTAGTTCTTCTTGCTGCGCGCACGCAGCATGTGGAACGGAATCATGACGGCAGCGTAGAGAGCGATGAGGCTCAACACAGTTGCGATGTCGGACATGTTGCTTTCTCCCTTATCGATATACCTTAACGGCACAGGAAGAACACTAGTTGGGCGAAAGCAACATCAATATAGCACAGGAAAACGTTTTTACAAGGCCCCGGTACGATTTTTCACAAATCTGCTGTGTTGGCTTAATTTGCGGGTTAAGCGCCGCGCTCGGCCCGGCGAAGGAATACCTGCAACCCGAGGTCCATCGAGAGGATCACACCGTCGTCTTGCGAGTACACCGCATTCAACACGATGACTTCCATGTGGTGCGAGGGTGTTTTGAGGATCGCCTTGCCCGCCTGTTGGTCCGCCTGTAGGTCGATCATCTGCGCGGCGGTGTCGGCAGTGAGCATCAACGAGGAGCGGCTGTGGCCCTCTTCCTGCAACCACACCTCGATAGCCGTCACGCTACCATCGTCGAGCACGTAGGCCACCCGTGCACCGCAGTGGCTCGTCGGCATGAGCCGTAGCGACAGGTTGAACATTCTGCCGTCGCCGTGGCGATAGCCGATGCGCTTATCGAGCATGGGCGGGATACTCGTTGGCGGGATGATCTCCGTCGAGGGGTAGGGCACCGGTGGGGCGATCACTTCTTCCAGCGGGCCGGTGAATACCGTGTATGCCCAAAAGCCAGCCCCCAGTAGGGCCGTAAACCCAAGCGAAGAGAAACCAAAAACAACCAGGCCATCGTGGAGATCGCCCGTTGAGAAGTGGCTTAGCAAAATACCGACGGCCAGGCCAGCGAGACCAATAAGCGCGTAACGAACTAACGGAATCCGGTTAATCATCTGTAATATCACAAAGCGTCGTTGTCCCATAGTGTATTATGCAGCATCTTTGAGCATAAAGTACAGTTGTTTCTTCATTTGAATATTATCACAAGTCTTAAATAACGCAATTGCCCTCGAATCTTCATGAAACCTATAGGGTATACCGGCCCGATAGATGTGTAACAGATGAGAAACCGCCCTGTTGTGTGCCAGGGCCGCCAGCCACCCACACCCAAAAGATGCGCTACAATACCCTCCGAATTTGCTGAGGGGAGAGTTCGCCCATGCGCCGGACCACCGCGCTCCTGTTTGTTTTCATCCTATCGATTGCGACCATCGTCACCGCCCAGCCCCCCGCCGACCCCATCACCTTCCTGCAACGCGCCTGCGACGACTGCCCCACCGCGATCGTGTCCATCACACCGCAGGGCCGGGTGCTCGATGTGGTGGAAACCGGGCTGGCGGTGCGCGCGCTGGCGTGGTCGCCCGATGGTACGCAACTGGCCTACACCGCCCTCACCGACGACCGCTCGCAGATTTTCATCTACACCCCAGCGGAGCGGACCACCGCCCCACTCAGCGATGCCGACGCCGATAGCATCGCGCCGCAGTGGTCGCCCGATGGTAATTTGCTGGCGTACCTCATTCGCGATGATGACACCGAAACGTACACCCTATCGCTGACAAACCCACAATTTAGCTCGCCCATCGAGGGCGCGCCGGGCTACGTCGTCGTCGCGACCGATGCGTATCCGCTGCGCTGGCAGGCCGATGGCCTGTACTTCGTGGGCGCACAGGCCGAAGACCCGCCCGAACTCCAGCGCGTGAACGTCAACACAGGGCGGGTCACCCAGTTGACGACCGATTTGGCCCCCAGCCGCATCGTGCCCGATGCCGGGCGAGTTGCCTTCGTCACCAGCGCGACCTTCGTATTATTGGACCCCACCACCGACGCGATGGTCGACCTGCTGCGCACCCCCGCCGAGGAAATCATCGCGCCCGCGTGGGTCGATGAGCGCCTAGGCTTCGTGGAAGCGCGCAGCATCCGCACGGTGGACCCACGCGACAACGCAGTACGCACACTGGTCGATGATGTGGATACCGCCGGGTTTGGCGCATCGCCCGGGCAGAACTGGCTCGCCTACGTGCGCAACGACAACGCGACGACGGCTACCCTGTGCCTCGTCAGCATTTTGGGGGCGCAAAGCTGCATCCCCAACGCAAACCCCGCCCCGAACACCATCCCGGTGTGGCAGCCGCCGCAACCCATCGAAATCGTGGTGACGCCCCAGGGCGCCGGCGAAGTCGTCGCACAAACCGGCACCGCCCCCCCGTCGGACGCGTGCAGCCTCACGCCATCCACCGGCTTTATGAGCGGGGCCAACGTCCGCACCGCACCCAGCCTGAACGCGGCACGGATAGGCGGCATCCCCTTGGGAGACTACCGGGTGGTGTTGGGCCAGCGAGGCGATTGGTTCCTTGTACAACTCGATGCCAGCACCGATGGCTGGGTAAGTGGTGATGTTGCGGCGTTGGTCGGCCCATGTGGCGATTTACCCGAAGCCGACGCCGAGTAACGACAGCCTACGCCGGTTGGGGTTGTTCGGTGTCGTCGAGTTTCGGTAGCTGTATCCGAAACTGTGTGCCATGGCCCGGTTGGCTTTCCACATCGATGCGACCATCGTGCAGGTCCACCACCTTTTGGACGATGGCGAGGCCCAGGCCGCTGCCGTTTGCACGCATCTGCTCCGATTGTTTGGTGCGGAAGTACGTGTCGAAGACGCGGGGCAGCTCCTTCGAGCCGATGCCCACGCCGTTGTCCTGGACCTCGATGACTACGGTGTCGCCCTCAGCGAAGACCCGCAGCCACACATCCCCGCCGTGGGGTGTGTAGTACAGCGCATTATCGACGAGGTTGCGCAGCGCGCGCATCAACTCACTTTCGATCCCGAAAACACGTGCCGCGTCGGTCGCTTCTGTGCGCAACGCCACCTGGCGGTCGGTCGCGAGTTGGCGCATTTCATCGCCGACCTGCGCCAACAGCACCGAAGCGTCTACCGCTTCGAACAACGTTCTATCGATTTGCTCCAGCCGCGCCATCGTCAGCAAGTCATTGACCATCTGGCTGAGGTTTTCCACGTGGCGGTTAATCGTGTCGAAGCGGGGGATTTCCTCACTTGGGTCTACCTGCCGCCGCAGCAGGTAAACCGAGGTCATCAATGTCGCGAGGGGGGTCTTCAAGTCGTGCGATAGCTCGTCCATGGCCGTTTCGAGGGCGGCGTTTCGTGCCTGTGCCAGTTCGAGGTCGCGGGTGCTCTGCTCGGCAATTTTGGCACTCGTCACGTCGTGTAGCTGCACAACCATCGACATGACCGTGTCGTCAGCGGAAATGGGGCTGGCCGTTAGCGTATACCATCGTGGGGCGTCGCTGGCGGCGAAGGTGGACGTTTGCACCTGTACCGCATCGGCCTTGCCCGTTTGGAGGCTGTTGTAGAGGATATGCGCCACGGTAGCATGATATTCGGCGGGCAGCACATCGAGGAAACGACGACCGACGAGGTCCGCGCGGGCGGGGGTCGCATCGGCCTTGTTGATGTAAGCGATTGTCAGGTCGGTGTTTAGCTGGATGATGTCGTCGGGGGCGTTTTCTACCAGGGCGCGCCAGCGCGCCTCACTTCGCCGAGCACGCTTAAGGGCGATTCTGCCCTCGCGCACGGCCACCCCGACGAAAACACCGCCAACGATGTAGGATATGCTGTGCATGACATAACCGAACACGGGCGTTACCATGTTGAACTGCCATGTCTCAGTCAACTGTAACCCGAGCAATACCGTGAGCAGCGCAATGCTCAACACCACGTAGACGGCAGTTCCCCAGTTGCCGATAAGCAACCCGGCGATGATGATCAGGATGAGGAACCAACTGTAGTTCGGCGCGCGTAAATCGACATGCCCGATGAGCAACTGCGCCGCCAGGCTCAACCAGATATAGCCCAACAAAATGGCCACAGCAAGCTGTACCCGCCCCCGATGTGCGAGCCACACCATCGCATTCATGAACACGAAAAACGCGAGCGTAAACCCAAACAACGTCAGCTTCCGGGCAAGTGGCTCGTCATCGAAGATGAGCAAAATTAGGTAAAACGGTAATGGGATGATGAGTACGTAAAAAATACTGAAGAAGATACGCAGACGTGCCCGTAAATCTGCATCGTCGACGACCGGCATCCGATAAAAGTTGAGCAGCCGCTGTAGTGGGCCGCGTGCAGTCATCATGTGGTTGCCTGTGAGGTCTAGTAAATTGCTTGCTGCAATTATATCAGCCTTCCGGTAATTCGACCCGAAATAGTGATATTTTGTATCGTCGCGTGGGCGGCAACATGGGGCCTACTTGCGCGCAGACGCCCAAAAAGGCGACAATGAAGCGCGTTATGCGCACAATGCGCACAGGAGAAAATAAGGAGATGACACCCATTATGCGCCGACTCAGTTTGATTCTTGCATCCATATTGTTGCTGGGGGTTGCCAGCACAAGCCAAGCCCAGAACGTACTCACGTACGGTACCGCCGTGCAGGGCACACTCAACGGGGCCACACCCACTAGCTTCTTCAGCTTCAGCGGCACCGCCGGCGACCTCGTCACGGTACGGGCGACTGCACTCGTACCCGGCCTCGACCCAACCCTGAGCCTGCTATCGCCAGCCAGCCAACCCCTCGCCAACAACGACAACGACCCACTGGTACCCGGCACCGCCAACGCGAGCCTGTCCTATCGGCTGGCCGAGAGCGGCACCTATTCCATTTTGGTGGGCACCGCCAGCGGCGAGGGCAACTTCCTGCTCAGCCTCGATGCCCGCCCGGCGGCTATCAGCAACGTGCTGAACAACACCGCCCCCACGACCGTCAACATTCCGCAGGGGGCACCGTCGCAGGTGTACAGCTTCACTGGCGGCCTGGTGAGCATCGCCAGCGCAACACCTGGCTTCGGTTACATCGCAGAAATTCGTGACGCGTCGGGCAAGGTCGCCGCGCTGGTGGATGGCGCAACACTGCAAACCGTGACGCTCTCCTTCAACGCTGAGGCCGGGCCGTTCGAATTGCTCGTGACTGCCGCCGACCCGGCAGCGACGGGCAGCATCGTGCTGTCGCTAGAGGAAGCCGTCCTCCTCGATGTTCCGGTCGTCCCCGACCCGGCAACCACCGAAGAACCGAGCAGCGGGCAACAGCCAGTCGCCGGGTTGTGCCAGATTACCCCAACGAACCCCGGCGGCGTGAACGTCCGCGCGGGCAACAGCACCGCCTACGAGGTCGTTGGTGGCATCGGCTTCGGTGAGTTCGCGACTGCGCTGGGCGAGAGCAATTTGTGGTTCCAGGTGCGCCTCAGTAACGGGGTCGTCGGGTGGGTAAGCGACAACGTCGTCAACGAACAGGGCGATGCCTGCCTCGCGCTGCCGGTGCTGCAACCGCCACCCCCACCGACCGCTACCCCGGTAACCGTCACGCCCGAAACATCCACACCAGAAACAGCCACCGCCGAAACCGAAACCCCGACCGAGGAGACCGAAACTGCCACCACCGAAACCGAAACCCCAACCGAAGAGACCGAGACGGCTACCGCCGAAACCGAAACCCCAACTGAAGAAACACCCACCGAGGAAACTCAAGAGGCGAACGCACAGATCGCCCCCGAGGATTCGCCCTCGAATACGCCGCTTAACGTGGAGTTGGATGGCTCCGCCAGCTCGGCAGACTTCGTGTCGTACCCCGGTGGTGACCGCGAGGACCGTGTTCAATATCGCGTTAGTGGGATGAACAACAACGTCGCGCTGCCAGGCGGCCAGGCCGACCTCATCATCACCGCGAACTGCAACGGCACCGGCTCCCAGAACATCCAGTTCTTCGTCGATGGCCGCACCGCAGGCTGCGGCGAACTGATTTTGCAGCGGCTCGTCACGGCGGATAGCAATTCCGGCCAGGTGACCATCACCGCGACCGGCGGCGAGGACACCTACATCCAGTGGACGCTGACGGCGACTGCGAACCGCACGAACTAGCCAGATATTGTGTCGGGGCGGGCCTCGATGTCCGCCCACCCCAAACAAAATGGGAGCACGAACAGGTGCTCCCCCACTCGGCATGATCTACGCGAGTGGTAGCACCGCCACTGCATCGATTTCGATAATAAAGTGGGGATGCGCCAGCCCGGCGACCGTCACGAGGGTGACCGTCGGTGGGTTTGGGCGCTGCCCCCACACCTGTTGGAACACCTCGAAGCCAGGCGTGAAGTCGTGGCCCTGCACAACGTAAATCGTCCACTTGACGATGTGCTCGAGGTCGGCGTCTGCGGCTTTCAGCGCGAGGACGATGTTCTTCAGCACTTGCTCGGTTTGCGCGCGTATGTCGCCCGCGCCGATGAGGTTACCCTCACCATCGACCGCATCCTGCCCGCCGATGTAAATTGTTTTGGCGGGGCCGGTGACGGTGATGACGTTGGTGAATGCCGGGTTCTTGTTGAGTCCATCGGGGTTCAGGTGTTGCAGCATGGGGTGCCCTCTCTACGATACACGAACGCATGTTCACATTGTAGCACAAGCGCGCTACTATACGGTATATTGCGATGCAACGTTGTATCGCTAGATGTACCTGCTATGCAACTAGATCGGGTGAAATATGTTCGAGCGAACCAAACAACCAGAAATCACCCCAGAAACCCGCAAGGTATACGAGGAACTCGGGTTCCCCTAGTTACTCCTCGCTATACAACACCTTGAAGAGACTCAACGCAGTCTAATCGACGAAAATCGCGAAGCCGAACCAGACACGGACGCGTAGTCTTTACTCTGTGCCCTCGCCGGTAACCGCCACGAAAACCCCAAGCCCCACCAGCGCACTGCCCGTAAACCACCGCTGACCACGCCGCAGGCCCGCCTGCCGCTTCATCCGCGCGCCGATAGGCCCGGCCAACGTTGCCACGACGACATCGGCGGTGGTGTTTAGCACCACCGAAAGCGTGCCCAGAACCACAAACTGCGAAAACAGGGCCGCCTCGGGGTTCACAAATTGGGGGATGAACGCCAGGAAGAACAGCGCTGTCTTCGGGTTCAGCACCTCGGTGATGATACCCTGCCACAGCGCGTTCCCCTGTGGCGGCGGTGCGTCGATGTCGTCCAACGTAATGTCGGGGCTGAGGATAGTGTTCACGCCCATGTAGATGAGGTAGGCGGCCCCGGCGAACTTCACCACAGTGAACAGTGTCGCCGAGGTCATCAATATGGCGGAGAGGCCCAACGCCGCCGCCAACACATGGAACATCCCGCCGATGGCCGTGCCGAACGACGATGCGTACCCCTCGGCGCGTCCGCCCTTCAGGCTACGCGTGAGCACGTACAAAATGCCCGGCCCGGGCGTAATCGCCAACACGAAAGCAGCGGAAAAGTACAATCCAAGTGTGGTCAAATCTGGCATGGTGGCCCCTCCCAAGGTCACAGTGAATGGATTTCGGCTATTCCCTGTCTAGCAAAAGGTAGCCGAGAATCACCCCCAATATCAACCCCATCCCAAGGCCAATCGAGAGGCCCACGATGAGGAATTGACGCCGTTTGCGCTTGTTCACTGGCAAACGACCCAGCATGTCGTCCACTTGCTCCTGTACCCGCTCGCGGATTTCCTCGCGAAGGTCCGATATTTCAGGCATGTTTCCCCTCCTTTTTTACGTCACGAATTGTAGCCAGTAGCTGCGGAATTTGCTCCCGAATTTTGTCCGGGTCGGTTTGTATGCCATACACGGGGTTTATGCCCCCGTACTCACACGCGACGAGGGTCGGTGTGGGCCAGGCCCCCGCGCGGATATTGTCCATCGCCCAGTGCCACAGCTTCCAATCGGCCTCGCTGAGGGCGTGGTGGTCGCCGATGCGGCCATCGGGGATGATGCCCGTGCCGGTAATGTGCAACTCGCGCAGGGCGTGCAGCGGCAACTGCGGAATGTAGTCGTAGACGTTTACATGCTCGTTCTTCAAATCGTAGACGTGCCCGTGCGCAAGGTCGAGCAGCAGGCCGCAGCCGGTTTCATCCACCACCGCGTTAACCGTTTGCGGCAGCACACAGGCGTGCATCAGGTCGTTGATGTTGTCGGGGAAGTAAATATTCTCGACGATGACGCGGTCGGCGCCGTAGCGCTGCACCATCGGGCGCAGGTCTTGCAACATATGGTCGATCACCGCGTCGATCGTCGCCGGGGCGGTATTCGCCGGGTCGATGTTCGGCAGTGTCTCGGTGAACACGATGAGGTGCATATTGACATAGGTCGTGTCGGAGGTCTTCAGGTATTTCTCGATGGTCGCATGGTCGATCTCGCGATGCGCCCCGGCTAACAACCCAAAGTGGACGTAGGCCGGGGCGGTTCGCTGGGCGGCCTTCACCACCGCGTCATCGGCGAAACACTTCCACACGTCGCCGTCGCTCACGCCAGCGCGGAACAGGTCTT
>CAYSVE010000120.1:0-11415 GCA_964434365.1 uncultured Anaerolineaceae bacterium
AGGACTACTCCGACGCGCTTGTTGCGAGTGTGTTGGATAGCGTCGTGCTCCAACGGGCTGGCGAGGTGCCGCCTGGTTCGTACAACAGCCCAGATATCATCGGCATCGATGTGCGGCCATCACTCGCTGCCGATGAGGCACCGAACCACCTGCTACTGGAAGACGATGCGCGGGAGTTGCAATATAGCGGGCCAGCGTGGTCCAATCGCTTCGACCGAGAAAGCTGGGTCAACACGAATCCGGTGGTTACGGTAGTTGCATGGTGGCTCACGATTGTCGTCTTCGGCCTGATGGCGTGGCCGCTACTGTTTGCGATTTTTCCCGGTCTCGTGGATCGTGGCTACAGTTTTGCGAAGATTACCGGGTTGCTGCTCGTCGGATGGTTTGCTTGGTTCTGGGCGAGCTTGCGTGTGCCGCTATGGTCGCAGTTTGGTGTGGCCTTTTCGTTGATACTTCTGGGTGGGGCAAGTTTCTGGCTGGCTCGACGCAACTGGGCAGAGCTGCGAGAGTATCTGCGCATGGGTTGGACGCGCATGGTCGTTATCGACATTTTAACGCTGGGGTTGTTCCTGGCGTTCCTTGGTGTTCGGCTCACCAACCCCGACTTGTGGCACCCGGCATTCGGCGGCGAAAAGCCAATGGATTTTGCCTACTTCAACGGGGTGCTACGCAGCACTGTCTTTCCGCCAATCGACCCATGGTTTGCGGGTGGGTACATCAACTACTACTACTTTGGGTTTGTCGTAGTCGGGAGTCCGGTGCTTTTACTGGGTGTCGTCCCATCGGTGGCGTATAACCTCATCATTCCAACGCTGTTCGCCCTCACGGGGATGGGCGCGTTCGGCGTGGCGTTCAATCTGGTCGCTGGCGCACGCGACCGAAGCCCAGCGGTGCGTTTGCGCGGTAACCCGTGGATTGCCGGTATCGCAGCGTTGTTGTTGGCGGTTGTGCTCGGTAATCTGAACACGCCCCGTGTGTTTTTTAATGGTGTTGCGCAAATGGGCGGCCACGAACCGGTGGGATCGCTGACCGAGTTTTTGGTCGACCAACACGCCTTACAGAACGGTCAACAGCCGAACGATCAGGATGTATTTTTGTTGAGCCAACGTGCCGATGAGAATCGTCTTACAGACCGTGTGCGTTATCAGTTTGCCCAGGCGCGGTCTGCCGTTTTTGGTTTGGCGCGCGGCATCGGTGAGCTTGCGCGCGGTAATCTGCCGTTCATTGCGTCGAACCGGTGGTATTGGGCGTCGTCCCGCGTGATTGCAGAGCCGCCGGTGGATGGTGGGGGTGGCATCACAGAGATGCCATACTTCACCTTTCTATATGGCGACCTCCACGCCCACATGATGTCCATGCCGATGCAGTTCCTCGTGATGGTGTTTTTGCTTAATGAATTGTTGCTCGCCAAGCGCGATCATCGTCGGCGCTGGGAAAGTGCCATCGCGATTGGGCTTGGTGGTATGACAGTTGGCATGCTATTCGCGACCAACACCTGGGAATGGCCGACATATATGGCGTTGGGCACACTTGGGCTGGGCTTCGCGTGGTGGATGCACTGGGAATCGTTCAGCCGAGCATCTATCGTGAGTATGATCCTGAAGATCGGCGGCTTTTTGGCATTGAGTGTATGGCTATCGCGCCCGTATACACACTGGTATGCCTCGACGTATAGTTCTGTTGAGTTGTACCAGGGCAATCGTACACCGATTTGGGCGTATCTCATCATACACGGGCTTTTTCTATACCTGCTCGTTTCGTTGCTGGCCTGGGAAACCCATCGCTGGCTCAGCCATGTTCGTGTGAGCGCACTACGGGGCCGCGCAACCGCGCTGATTACTGTGTTGGGTATTGCTGGGGCGGCAATTCTGCTGGTTCTCGCGATTACGCTGCTGGGCTACCCGGTTGTGTTGATCGCCATCCCCCTAATTTTCTGGGTTGGGGTGATTTTCTTCCGGCCAGGGCAAACGAAGCCGATGCAATTCGTGTTGGCGCTGGCGGGTTTAGCACTGACCCTTACCGTCTTTGTCGAAGTTGCCACGCTGGCGGGTGATATTCAGCGCATGAATACGGTGTTCAAGTTCTACTTGCAGGTGTGGCTGTTGTTCAGTGTAGTCGGTGGGGCTGCGTTTGCGTGGTTGTTCTACGCTGCGCTCGACTGGAACGCGAGTATTCGCTCCGGGTGGGTCACGGCGCTGAGTGTGCTGTTTGCGGTGGCCGCACTGTACCCCATCATGGCGACCCGCGCCCGCGCGATCGACCGGATGGCCGCAGATACACCACTCACGCTCGACGGCATGGAGTATATGCGGCACGCCGAGCGTTACGAGGTCGTCGATTCCTTTGCGGACCGTGCCGAAGTCTTCCCGCTAGAACCGGACTATCACCTCATCCGGTGGTTGCAGGATAACATTGACGGCGTGCCCGTCATCATGGAAGCGCAAAGCGAGCGGGAGTACCTCTGGGGAAGCCGCATCGCCATCTACACCGGCATGCCCTCGATCGTGGGCTGGAACTGGCATCAGGTACAGCAGCGCACCTTCACGCCCATGCCGCAGATGGTGCGGCAACGTGCGGCCAATGTCAATTACTTCTACACAACGACCGATATACCCGTGGCTGCTCGCATCCTCGACCACTACAACGTCGAGTACATCATCGTCGGTGTGCTGGAGCGGGCACGCTATCCACGGGCCGGGCTGGACAAGTTCGAGACGATGACCGCGCGCGGTGCGCTGGAAGTGGTCTATGAGGTCGACGATGTACGCGTGTATCGCGTGAATTCTGACCAAGTGACGCAACTCGCGCTGGAAGCTGTTCAGCGCGATGAAATCGTGCGAGTGGAGGAATAATGCTAGGAGAGTGGTTCCTCAACGAAGGCTATATCGTATTCCGTTGGTGGTTGTTGGTGACGCTGGCGGGCGCTGCGGCGATGCCATGGTGTGCTCGCTTGCTAAGCGGCCTGCCAGACCGGGGGTATACGCTCGCCCGTGCCGTAGGGATGTTGCTCGTCGGGTTTGTGTTCTGGTCGCTGGCGAGCCTCGGCTTTTTACGCAATACGCCGGGGAGTATGCTGCTGGCATGGCTCATTGTCGCGGTAGGTGGCATCGTCGTGTATGTATACCTGCCCCACGCCGATGACCGCCCCACGGATTGGCGTAGCTGGTGGGCCGAAAACTGGCGTGTCCTCATTGCTGCGGAACTTATCTTCGCGGTGATGCTGCTCGGCTGGGCGATGTATCGCGCGGCTTTCCCAAACCTCACCGCCACCGAAAAACCGATGGAAATGGCGTTCATCAGCGGGGTGATGCGCAGCGAAACCTTCCCCCCGGTTGACCCGTGGATGGCTGGATACTCGATCAGTTACTACTATTTCGGCTACGTCATGGCGGGTATGCTCTCCTCATTGAGTGGGGTGAGCAGTGCCATCGGCTTCAACATGATGATTTCGTTGCTGTTTGCACTGACGGGGCTGAATACGTTTGGGGTGGTGTATAACCTCGTCCGGTCGCGCGCCTTCGATGTGACCGGGGCGCTGCGCGCGGTTCCGCGTCCCTCGCGCGAGTTAGCGATGGGTTTCGCGACTTTGGGGTTAGCGTTTGTGGTGCTCATTGGCAACTTTCAGCTACCGTTCATCGAACTGCCCTACCAGGCGCGTGTCGCGTCGGAGGGCTATTTGCGCTTCTGGAATACGCAGGCTCGTACCGAGCCGAGCGCCAACACAAGTGCGACCGTCACGCAGGTAGGGCCGTTCGAGTTTGTCGAGCCGTTCTGGTGGTGGTTCCGCGCGAGCCGCGTACTCACAGAGTACGATTTGCCCGTGCGCGACGAAAACGGTGAGTGGACCAAGCCCGAAGCAGTCACCGCACAACCCATCGACGAGTTCCCGCAGTTCAGCTTTTTGTTGGCGGATGTACATCCGCATGTGCTGGCGCTGCCGTTCGCGGTATTGGGGCTGGGGCTGGCGCTTAACCTATTGCTGACGTGGCGCAACCCCACGCGCTACGAAATCGTGTTTTACGCGCTGGCGTTGGGTGGCCTCATTTTCCTCAATACCTGGGATGGCCCAATCTACATGGTGGTGCTCGTCGGTGCCGAGGCGCTGCGTCGTCTGATGCGGAGCGGGAGTGGTCGCCTGTCGTTGGACGATTGGGTACGCGTGGTCGGCCTGTTGCTTGCGATGGGGGCACTGGCCTTCGTATTTTACCTGCCGTGGTTCGTCAGCTTTCGATCACAGGCTTCGGGCATCCTGCCAAATGTGATCTATCCAACGCCCTTCCGGCAGTATTTCATCATGTTTGGGCCATTTATTTTGCTGTTGGCACCCTTTTTGGCAATGCAGGCACGTACCGCGCGCGTAAATTGGCCACTCGGCTGGACAGTTGCCGGCGGGCTGTGGGTGGTGTTGGTGGTACTTTCCCTGGTGTTGATCGTCGCGGCGTGGTTTTCGCCGTTGCGCCCGGTTGTGCTCCGCTTCGTTGTGGAAAACGGCGGGTGGGGGCAGGTGTTGCCGCTATTGTTGCTGAGGCGCGTCACGCATATATTGACGGCTGCCGCGCTGGTCGCGACGCTTGCGGTAATCGTCGCGCGGCTCTTCCCCAAGTTGCCGAGCGAACCCGGCCCCGTCGTAACGTATCCACGTGCTACCGGTTTTGCGTTGTTGATCATCGCAGCGGGGGCGGTGCTCTCGCTGGTGCCGGAGTACGTCTACCTGCGTGATAACTTCAGCGTGCGCATCAACACCATCTTCAAGTTTTACTACCAGGGCTGGGTGATGTTCGGCATTGCGGCAGCGTACGGCGCATATGTCGTTCTCTTCGCCGCCGATTCGCCCGAAGACCCGCGCAAGGCGGGCGACGCTACGCTGATACGGCGAGTCGTTTACGCGAGTATGCTGGTGCAAGTGTTGGGCCTTGGCCTGCTATACCCCATTCTGGGGATACACAACCGCGCGGTGATCGAAAGTGGCCGGGCGCTCGAACCGCGCGAATACACGCTCGATGGCGGGCCGTCACTTGCAACCAATGAAGACTATCTGGCAATCATATGCCTCAGTCAAATCGTAGAGGGCGATGATGTCGTCGTGGCGGAGGCCATCGGCCCGGCGTATAACTGGAACTACGGGCGGGTAGGTGTGTTAACTGGCCTGCCAATTGTGCTCGGCTGGGAAGGGCACCAACGCCAGTGGCGCGGCAACACCTACGGGAGTATCGCCGGTACCCGCCGCGCCGACATCGAGCAGCTATACAACGAACTGCGCTGGGAAGAGGCGCAACGCATCCTCGAACAGTACGATATCGACTATATTTTCTACGGCAATACCGAGCGAAACGGAATTCCTTCGCAGCCGGGATATTCGGCAGCGGGGGAGGCCAAGTTCGAAGAAAACCTGGAAGTTGTGTGTGAGCGGGGTAACAGCCGCTTTTACAAAGTGACCCCAACAGCCCTGGAAATTGCGGAGGCTCCATGACGATCGATACGACCCTAGCGCACCCCACAACCGACGAACCTATGCCTGCCTCGCTGTCGATCAACGGTGAGGTAGTGGTGTACGCGGCCCTGGCGATTTTTTCGCTTCTGATGCGTGTCGTACAACTGGGGGCGGTTCCGCTGAGTGCGCCAGAATTACCGCGCGCCATTGCCGCGTGGCAGTTCGTGTACCCGGTTCGCGATGCGCCAGCATACCTCGCAGATAGCGCGATTATGCAGTTGTTGCAGGGCGGGGCATTCTCTGGGTTGGGGGCAGGGGAGTATGGCGCGCGCATCGCGACGGCGATTGCCGGGGTGCTGCTGGTTTTGTCGCCGTTGCTGTTCCGCGACATGCTGGGCCGTGCACGCACTGCCGTCTTCAGCTTATTTCTGGCGTTGTCTCCGGTGTTGCTGGCGACTTCGCGCTTCAGCAGCCCCGTGATTTGGGAGACGTTGTTAGTCATCGTGGGTTTGTGGACCCTGAAGCAGTACATCACACACGGCGAAAACGGCTATGCCCTGGCGACGGCGGTGCTTTTCGCGGGGAGCGCTTTGCTTGCCGGGCCGACTGGCCACGTGAGTGTGCTCATAGCGATGACTGCATTGCCATTGCCCTTCATCGGTCGCTTAATGGAAGTCGAAGGTGTGCAAGCGCAACCCCACGACGAGCCGTGGTATATGCGTTGGCCGTGGTTGCCTTCGCTAGCACTCTCGGCGCTGGTAGTCGTGGCTGTAAGCACTAGTCTCATGCTAAATCTCTCTGGGCTTAACGCAGTTGGTCAAGCGCTAGAAAATGGGTTGCTTGGTTGGGTCACGCCTGTTACTGGTGGCCCGCAGTTCTTTGGGCTTTCGGCGAGCATCTTCTACGAGTTGCCCATGTGGATTTTCGGCCTTGCGGGGGTAATTCACCTGTCTCGCCGAATGCGAATCCAGTTTATCGACGCGTATTTGCTCGCGCTGTTGCTGGTTACCTTCGTGGTGAGCCTGTTTTACGTGGGTACCGGCGCAGAGCACGCGTTGTGGTTTGCGGTGCCGCTCGCTGGGCTAGCCTCATGCTTTGTGCCGTCACTTTTTGACGAGGATGGAACAGCCATCTGGTATGGTGGGCTGCTGACCGTCGATGAAATGACCGAGTGGGATGTGCCGGGCTGGAGCAAAGGCATTGTCGCAGCCGTGACGGTGCTGATTGTTTCGGTGGTCACGCTGCATCTGCGAACGGTTGCCCGATTGACCCTCCTGGCTGGCACGCTCGACGCGGCCTTTATATCTGCGCGCTGGTCGTTGTTGATCGCGTTGGTGCTGCTTTTGCTGCTGGTGTTTGGTAGTTTCACCGCCGCGAGCTTCATCGGTAGCCGCGCCACCCTACGTGGGATTGTCATTGGTCTGTTAGCCAGCGCTCTATGGTCGAGTTTCGGTACTGGCTGGCAAATCACGAAGACGGCTGCCAACAACCCGGTCGAACTATGGCACGCCACTGCCGTCGGGCCGGAGGTGTTTTTGTTGCGCGAGACGCTATTAGAGCTATCGGAGCGAGAAACCGATGGCTTTCCGCAGGTGCCCGTTGTTGCGGTGACGGATGACACGACGGTCGATGCCGTTGTCTGGGCACTACGCGACTTCGAGAATACGACCTACAGTCCAACACTTGCTGGCGCGCGCGGCGCGCCGATTATCATCGCTCCGGCGATCGACCTTGAACCAGACTTCGCAGGCAACTACGTGGGACAGACGTTTGTGCTCACGCGTCGGTGGGATATGAGCACGCTCACGCTGGTTGGTTTCCCAGCGTGGTGGTTGCAGCAACGGACTCGTGTGCCGGCCCAACCCGTTGGGGAGGTTGTGCTGTGGCTTCGGCAAGATATTTATGCGGGATTAGCGAACCAAGGTGAGCGCTAACCAAATGCTGTGAGGAATCTGACGTGGGGGCGTGTAAAACAGCACGTAAGCATCGACAGTGTGGGAAGACGACGTTCGTGACGACTGACCCGAATACCAAGGAACAGGTCATCAGCTATATTGAAGCGGCGCTAGGCGGCGACCAGACAGCCTACGCGACGCTGTACGACCAATACGCGCCGGGTATCTACCGGCTTTGTTATGGCCTGTTGAATAACAAACAGGACGCCGAAGATGTCACCCAGGAGGTGTTCGTCTATGCGTTTAAGAATTTGCATCGCTACGACGCCGAGCGCGCCGCGTTTAAAACCTGGCTTTACACCATCGCGGTTAGTCGCTCGCGGAATGTGCATCGCCGTCGGCGTCCTTTCAGCATAGACCTGACAGCGCTGCTTCAGGTGCGTGTGCCCGCGCCCACCTCAGAACGGCCCGAGGCCGCCCTCGCACGGCGGCACGCCGAAGAAGCTGTGCAGCGCGCCTTGCAGTCGCTCACCCCACGCTTGCGCGAGGCTGTCGTGCTGCGCTACGGGCATGGCCTGACCTACCGCGAGATCGCGAGTATCATGGGGTGCCCCCAAAAAACCGCCGAGAGCCGGGTACGGTTGGCGCATCAGCACATGCGCAACGCCCTTCACGGCGACGGCCAGAGTTTGCTAGATGAGTTGTTGAGCTATCGATAATGAAGACGATCACCTGTGCGGAATGCCGCGACAAGTTGCCCGCGTACCTCGACCGGCAGTTGACACCGCAAAAACAACAATGCGTTGCGCTGCACCTGCAATACTGCGATGCCTGCCGCGAGGTGTACGCGCAGTCCACCGATGTTAGTGCCACGCTGATGCGGCAGTTCCAGGTGCACGGGGCCGCAGGCGACCCACAGTTGAGCCGCATGTGGGCCAACGTGCAGGCCGAAATCGAGCCTGTGCGGGCACCTGCCGGGGTCGATAAGTTGCGAATTGGGGTGGCAGCGCTGGTTTTCGTGGTGACCTGTGTGATGCCGTGGCTTGTGAATATCTACGATTTTAGTGCTTTACCGATGGTCACCGTGGTAGAGATACCACAAATGACCCCCACAGAACACGTGACTGCGGTTGCGGGGCAATCTGTAGCGTTGTCACTTGCCCCCACCGACGATAACCAATTGCCAACGCCGACATCAACCCCGCAGGGGGCACCGGTGCCGGGCCACAACGAGAGGCCGTAGCGATGACGACCCTTTATAATCAGCGTCGCCAGCAGCCAGACGCCATCACGCGTTTGTTGTCTCATGCGTATACCGTCAACTGGGAGTTGATCGCGTATTCGCTGATTTTTGTTTTGGCGCTCTTCACACGCTTCTACGACCTTGGCACGCGTGTGATGAGCCACGACGAAAGCCTGCACACGCGCTACTCCTATAACCTGTACAGCGACGGCAACTTCCAGCACACGCCGTTGATGCACGGGCCGATCTTATTCCACTTTACAGCGCTATTTTACTTCTTATTTGGCGCAAACGACTTTACCGCGCGTATTTACACCGCGCTGCTAGGTGTCGCTGTCGTGATGATGCCGTTGCTGTTCCGTCGCTGGCTGGGTCGTTGGGGTGCACTTTTGGCGTCGATCATGCTGCTAGCGTCGCCGGTGATGATGTACTACAACCGTTACATCCGCCACGATACCCCGGCGATTTTCTTCAGTCTGCTGATGTTCTTCGGTATCATGATGTATCTCAGCGGGCCAGAAGGGCAGCGACGGCGACCTCATTGGCTGTACCTCATTTCCATCGCCATGATCGGTAACCTTGGCTCCAAAGAGACGGCGTTCATCTACATCGCCATTTTCGGTATTTTCCTCGCACTGTATTGGTTCGTGAGGTTGGCTCAGCACTACCTCGATGTGCCCGGTAAAACAGCCTTCTACACGATAATAATCGCGTTTTTGATAGGTGGCGTGGCGGCGCTGGGCATGTACGTGATCCTGTCCATCAACCCGCCGGAGTTGGCGCTGGCAAATGGCGGGAGCATTGCGCAGGTCTTCGACACAGAGGTCGATAGCCTGAACTACGTGACCTTTTTCGGCTGGACACTCATCGTGACCGTGTTCGTCGTTGGTGTAGTGACGGTCACTGCGATTGCAGGCTTCTGGGGTAGCCGGGTTCGCCTGGGCTGGCGCGAGGGTATATCGCTGGCGTTGCTGGCCTTCGCGATTTGCTGCTTACTCATCTACGCCGAGGAGCTGTCGCGCTTATCGCACGCCGAGGATGCAGCCATCGCCGAGCCACTAAACCCGGACGGCGAAGGGGAGGTCGTCGCTACCGAGACGATATACATGATCCCAATTATCGGGGCATGGGTGCTTGGTGCTTTCGCTATCGGTGTGATGATTGTTACCTGGTTGCGCGGGTTGTGGCAGGAAATGGAGGAACATTTCCCTGAATTCGACCTGTTGATCCTTATCGGCAGCCTCATTGTGCCGTGGGCCGCGCCCGCAATTATTTTTGCGACGGGCGCGAGCCCAACGGACTACAGCCCAGCGGGCATTCAACGAGCGATTCTTGCACTGATTCCGTTCATGGCCGTGTCGATGACGGCAGGCTTGCTGTGGAACTGGAAGCACTGGACGATTAGCGTCATCATCTTCTACGCCATTTTTGGCTTCTTTTTCACAACGATGTTCACCAACCTCAATGGTGTCGCGACTGGTCTCATCGGTAGCCTGGGCTACTGGCTGGAGCAGCAAGAAGTGCGACGGGGAAATCAGCCGCAGTACTACTATTTGCTTATCATCATGCCATTCTACGAGTTTTTGCCGCTTATCGGCAGCGTCGCGGCGATGTTTGGCGGGATGACCTACTTCTGGGGTTTTCGGCGTCGGCGCCTCGAAGCGCAGCGCGAGCAAGCGCTGGCTATGGCAATGGATGATGCCCCGCTCGACGATAGCGGTGAGCCAGTTCAGAAGGTAGAAAATCTCCTCGCACAGCGAAGAGCGGAAAACCTCGATTACCTGCCGTTCTTGCTGTTTGTGAGTTGGTGGGGGCTGTGGAACCTCATCGGGTACACGTTGGCTGGCGAAAAAATGCCCTGGCTGGCAACCCACCTCACCCTGCCGTTGATTCTCCTCACCGGGTGGTACTTTGGGCGTATCTTCGAGCGCATCGACTTTGCCCGCTTCCGCAGTGTAGGCTGGTTGTATCTTATTTTGCTGCCACTACTTTACGTGCTAATGGCGCGGGTGGTCGGCACGTTTATCTTTGGCAGTTCGCCGCTGAGCACCGGCCTACGTACCACAAACCTACAGGAGAGTGGCCGATGGTTTGCGCTCGTGGCGGTACTGGGGTTGGTCGCGCTGGGGTGTTATCAACTGGTGGAGCGTACCGGCTGGAAGCACCTGCGGCAGATGGCGGCTGTCTCGCTGTTCGCGCTGTTGAGCTTGCTATCGTTCCGCTCCGCGTGGATGGCCTCGTTCATCAACTACGACCTTGCAAACGAGTTCATCGTGTATGCACATGCTGCCCCGGCAGTCAAGCTGGTGCTCGATGACCTCGAAGACCTCAGCCGTCGCACCACCGATGGCCTCGATATTCAGTTTGTATACGACAACGAGGTATCGTGGCCGTACAGTTGGTACTTCCGCGACTTTACGAGCGCGACGTTCGTCGGCGCTAGCCCCAACGCCAACCAAATCGACGAAGCGATGGCCGTCGTCGTCGGCGAGGCCAACCGCGCTAAGGTCGAGCCGCTGTTGGAAGATCGCTTCTACCGGCGCGAGTACATTCGGTTGTGGTGGCCCATGCAGGATTACTTTAACCTGACACCGCAACGTGTCGTCAACACCTTCGACTTCGATGACGCACAGGGCGCTGAAGTGCGCCGGGGTATCTTCGATATCTGGTGGTCGCGCGATTACTCCACCTACAACGCTGCGACCGACAGCAACTTCACACGGACGACGTGGCCGGTTAGCGACCGTATGCACTTCTATGTTCGTAAAGACCTCGCCGCGCAGGTGTGGTCGCTTGGGGCGGGCGATGGCACGATCCTCACGGCGCTACCGGAGGAAACGAACTCC
>CAYSVE010000121.1:0-11391 GCA_964434365.1 uncultured Anaerolineaceae bacterium
AACTCGCCGACGAGATGAACCTCACGACGGTGTACATCAGCCACGACCTGAGCTTATTGCAGTACACCTGCGACCGCATCGCGATCATGTATCTGGGGCGAATCGTTGAGATGGGGCCAACGCAGGATATCCTGACGAACCCGAAGCATCCCTACACACAGGCCCTTATCGAAGCCGTGCCTGCGCCCGACCCGTCCTACCCCACTGCGCCACTGCGCATCCGCGAAGGCGTACCGCGCCCAACCGAACAATTGCGAGGCTGCCCGTTTGTCGAACGCTGCCCGGAAGCGATGGCTGCATGCCTGGAAATCAGCCCTCCGACGGTAAATGTCGGCAAAATACACGATGCGGTGTGCCACTTATACGGCGAGCACAGCAACTCACCAAAAATCGTCGAATCGGCGGAGGAGCACCCTGCCTAAACTGCGACACATCGCTCCTCGCAAAATCGGCCAGTGGAGCCTACGGTTGCTCACCTGCTGCAAGCCGCTCGTTGATCTCGTCGATGAGCGGCGGCACATCCGAGAGTGTTTCCACGACGTAATGTGCGCCCACATCGCGGAGTGCGGCGCTGGCTGCCTCGACTTTGCCCTTGCGGTCGTCTGCCGATAGTGCCGCGACCTCGTCCGCAGAGAGAGACCGACCATGTTGCCCGTCAGCGTAAGGCCGATTGTCCACGTACCAGCGACCAACCCTGCGGTGATATCAGCAACTGTGTCACCAATTTTTACGACGCCCGAAGTCGGATATACATCGAGTGCTTCCAAGTTGCGGTAGATGAGCCACGGCGCAGGACGCCCCCGCGGAACCCGATCGCTCGTAACGAGACAATCGGGAGCATAGCCTTGCTCGGCGGCGGTTGGGGTAACGCGAGCCATCATCTCCTCGGTGTAGCCGGTCGAGGAGCCAACCTTGAGGCCTGCCGTGCGCAATGCGTCGATGGCCTCCGGCACGCCGGGGATCAGCGTGTTGTGGTTGGCGATTGTTTCCAACTGCCGCGGAATAAACTCCTGAAATATCGTTTCGACGTCGTCATCGGTCGGTTCGCGCCCGTGGACCTTCAGCCACTGCTCGGTAATGCGTGGTAGGGCCATCAGCGTGGCGATGTGGTCACGCTTGTAGGTGCCCATCGGCCCGCGCGCCTCCTCGACGGTGACATCGATGCCATGCGCAGCAAAGCCATCAACGAATACCATCGTGGGTGCAAAGCAACCGTAATCGACTGTAGTTCCGGCCCAGTCGAGGACAACGGCCTGTAGCGGACCTGTGTAGAGGTGTACGGTACGGTTTTGGGTCATTTTGGGGCCACCGGTTTGAGGGTCACGTTCATTTCTTCTAGCACCTCGCCGATTGCGTCCGCGAGAGCGTCCATTTGTTCGGGGTACAGCCGCCCGATGTTGCCCACCCTGAAGCAATCCGCCTCGGTGAGCTTACCCGGGTAAATCACAAAACCAAGTGTGCTTAATGCCTCGTAGAACTTGTCGAAATCGAAGGCGGGGTCTTTTGGATAGTGGTATGTGGTGATGATGTTGCCTTGCACCGCAGCATCCAAATACGGAGCGAAGCCCATCGCTTGCAATCGTCCGCTGAGCGTGCTGTGGTTTTGTGCATAGCGCGATGCCCGTCCGGGCACACCTCCCTCGGCTTCGAGTTCGACGAGCGCCTGATGAAACGCAAGAATCGATTGCACGGGCGGCGTAAAACGGAATTGGCCGTTAGTCTGTAGGCCGCGCCACTGCGCGTACAAATCGAGGCTAAGGCTGCGTGCGTTGTGTTGCGTTTTTTCTAGCGCGGTTTCTTCGGCAATGACGAACGAAAACCCAGGCACGCCCTCGATACATTTATTCGAGGACGACACGAGATAAGTAACCCCCAACTCGGCTACATCCACCGGCACAGCGCCAAAACTGCTCATCGCATCAACAATCAACATTAGCCCACGATCGTTTACAACCCGTGCGATCGCTGCCAGCGGGTTGAGGATACCCGTTGTAGTTTCGCAGTGAACCATCACCACCGCGCTGATTTGCCAATCGGCGCTTATCATGGCATCGATGTCATTAGGGTTTGGGACGGTGTTTTCGGGGTAGGTGAGCTTCGTGTACGCGATGCGATGAATGTCGCACATTTGCTGTATGCGACGCCCGTACGCTCCATTGATGATCAGCAGAAGCTTATCATCCTGCCGAGGCACAGAAGAAATCACCGACTCTACCCCGAAGGTACCACTGCCCTGCATTAACACGGTGGTGTATCCCTTCGAGGCGACATCGGAGCCTGCAAGCGCGAGCAACCGCCTGCGAATGTCGTCTACGAGGGCGATGAATTCGTCGTCGCGTGAGCCGAGGTCGCGTAGCTGCGCCCCTTTGACGGTACGGCTCGTCGTGAGTGGGCCAGGTGTGAACAGCCATTTATCGTGCGACAAAAAATTTACTCTCCACTGTTTCGGCGATTCATGCCCGTATCATACTCATTGGCGCCCGTTCGGGCAATATTACAGCCTGTATGTGCCCGCTTTTAACGCTATAGAGACCAAGGCTTAAATGCAAATTAAAATATGAGCGGTAAAAACACAGTTGGTGCTCCTCATGTTGCACTGTTTCGCACACTTACCGAGAGACATATTTAGGAGAGCAACGTGCGTAAGATTGTAGGGATTCTTCTTTGCGCCATCCTGGTGATGGTGACCTCTGTAGCGACGGTGGGCGCGCAAGAATGCCCCGTCTCCACGGTGGCCGATGCTGCTGGTGTCGCCGCCGGGCAGTATCCGTTCCAGTACGAACTTGCCGAATACCAAGAACTGGCAGGGTGTGAGTTAACCTTCAGCGAAAACCCGGCTATCGCCGACTTGAATGCAGAGATCAGCGGTAACCCAGAACTGCCGTTAGTCGCAGAGCGCCTGCCCTCCGAGCCGCTGGTTTACCAGCCGCTGGCGCAAATCGGCGTGTACGGCGGCACGCTCGATGGCCTTTCCAATGCTACCGAGTCCGGCACCTCGGACCTGCTCAGCGTTCGCCACGTGAACTTCGTCGGCTATGCGAGCGACCTTCAGACGATCGTCCCGAACATCGCCAAGGGCTGGGAGTGGAACGACGACTTCACGCAGCTCACGATCTTGCTCCGTGAGGGCCACAAGTGGTCGGATGGCGAGCCATTCACCGCCGCCGACGTCGCGTTCTGGTACAACGAACTGATCCTGAACCCGGATGTCTATGCATCGCCGCCGAGCCTGTGGACGATTGCTGGCGAGCCGATGGTTGTCACGGCTGTTGATGACACGACCGTTACCTTCGACTTCCCGGTGGCTGCGCCGAACTACCTGTCGAACTTCGCGACGACCTACGCTCAGCCGTTCCAGCCGCAGCACTTCTTCGCAGCCGAAGCCGAAGCCAACGGCCTGAGCATCGGTGAAGTTGCCGCCATCTACTACCGCGGCTCCGACTGGAAGGACGTACCCTCGCCGCTGCTCGACGGTGCCTCCGACCGCGTTGCGCCGACGCTGGAAGCGTTCATCCTTGTAGGTGAAGACACCGAAGGCCGTGACCTGGTGGCCAACCCCTACTTCCACATCGTGGATACGCAGGGCAACCAGCTTCCGTACATCAACGAAATCAACGAAGACTACGTGCCGGACGCCGAGGTCCGCAACCTGCGCATCACCAATGGTGAAGTGGATTATAAGAGCCAGGCCGTGTTCCTCGAGAACTTCCCGCTGTACGCCGAAAACCAGGAAAACGGTGACTACACCGTCGACCTTGTGCCGGGCCTGGGCAGCAGCATCTTCTACAGCTTCAACACCACCCACCCCGATGAGGGCCTGCGCGAAATCTTCACCGATGTGCGTTGGAGCCAGGCCATGTCTGTGGCGATCAACCGTGACGAAGTGAACGAGATCGTGTACCTCGGCCAGGGCGAACCGCAACAGTCCACCCCTGCCGACCCGAACACGGTTTCCTTCGTCGATGAGGAAGACCTCACCGCGTTTATCGACTACGACCCGGACCTCGCCAACAGCCTGCTCGATGAGATGGGTGTCGTCGACGCCAACGGTGACGGCATCCGTGACCGCCTGGACGGTAGCTCGCTCGTAATCCAGATCGTGTTCTCCAACCAGGGTGCGCCCATCCGCATGCACGAGCTTATCGAGAGCTACTGGGAAGCGGTTGGCATTCAGGTCGAGGCGCGCGAAGTGACCTCCGACGAGTACCGTGAAGAGGGCAACAACAACAACCTCGACGTGACCGTGTGGCTCAACGACGGCACAACCGGCCCGTTCATCGTCTCCGACCAGCAGTCCCTCGTACCGCCGTTCGGCGACTTCTTCAACCCGGGCACGGGCTTCCTGTGGGCCAACTGGGTGGAAACCGATGGCGCAGAAGGCGTTGAGCCGCCAGCAGACGTACTGCGCTTGTACGAACTCGCCGACGAATTCGCTCAGCACCCGCTTGGTAGCGAGCGCAGCAACGAAATCGGCGCCGAAATCGTGGACATCCACGTGAGCAACCTGTGGAAGATCGGTATTGTTGGCAACCTGCCGGAGCCGGTCGTGCATCACAACAACCTGGGCAACTTCCAGACCTACACCGCCAAGTCCTACGATTACTACTGGTCGGCCCCATTCCGTCCGGTACAGTGGTTCCTGTCCGAGTAATTGCTGGGCAGGTAAACTTGTAGACGACCCCGCAGGGGTACAGGTTAACCTGTACCCCTTCATCCATTGAAGCTGATTGCACAGGACATTGCCCTATGGTCAAGTTCATCCTCCAACGGTTCGTCGGCTTTGTGCTGACGATGTTTGCCGTGTCGATCATGGTATTCACAATCATGGAGCTACCGCCGGGGGACTACGCCGAACGGTATGCGTTCCGCAAGTTCTCAGGTGGTGGCTCCACCGTCACCGAAACCGACATTCAGAATATTCGCGTCGAACTCGGCCTCGATGCCCCGCCAACCGTGCGTTACATCCGTTGGATTACTGGCATCGTCTTTCGTGGCGATTTCGGTGACGCTTTCGCCTTCGAGACCTCGGTAAACACGGTGCTTGGCCAACGCATCTGGCTCACATTGGGTATCCTGTTTGGCACATTAGTTATCACCTACCTTATTTCCATACCCATTGGCATTTATGCCGCCATTAATCAAAAATCGGCTGCCGACTATTCGCTGACCATATTTAGCTATTTGGGTTTAGCGCTGCCGAACTTCCTGCTGGCACTCGTGCTGTTGTATATCTCAGTAACGGTGTTCGACACGAGCGTGGGCGGACTGGTTTCGCCGGAGTTCGAAGATGCGCCGATGAGCCTTGCCAAGGCCTGGGATATGTTCAAACACTTGTTCCCAGCGACAGCTGTGCTTGCGTGGTCCGCAACGGCCTTCCAGCTACAAACCGTCCGCGCGACAATGCTCGACGAGATCAACAAGCTTTCGGTCACCGCAGCGCGGGCGCGGGGCATCAGCGAGGCCAGGGTGATGATGAAATACCCGGCACGGCTAGCGATCAACCCGGTCGTGAGTACCATCGGCTTCGACATAAACCGTATTTTTAGCGAGTTACCGATCGTGGCATTGGTGCTGGGTATCCCCGAGCTAGGTGAACTCCTGATTTCCTCTTATATCGACGCGGACATGTTCGTTGCGGGGGCTATTCTGCTGTTGCTCACGTTTATGATCGTATTTATGAACTTCATTTCCGACATTCTGCTCGTCGTGCTAGACCCGCGTGTGCGGTTGATGGGGAGCTAACCACATGGCGACAACCGTTCCGAACAGTACAGCCGTTGGCGGCACGACGACCAGCCACGAGAGTAAAGAGGCGCTTCGTTATTACAGTGCCACCCAATGGCAGTTGATCTGGTGGCGCTTTCGGCGGCACCGCAGTGGTGTGGCGGCTGGCTTCATCCTGCTGTTCATGATCGTCACCAGCACCTTTGCCGAGTTCTTCGCGCCTTACGATGGCACGACACGCAATTCGTCCTATTTGCAGGGTCCGCCGCAAATACCCCGCTTCTGGAACAGTGAGGGCTTTTATCTGCGCCCGTTTGTGCCAGGCGTGACCACGGAGCGCGACCCTGTTACGTTGCGCCCCATCCCCACCGTAGACCCGACGATCCGCCGAGAGTTGCAGTTCTTCGTACGGGGTGAGGAGTATGAGATGCTCAACGGCCTCATCACGAGCGACATTCACCTGTTTGGTGTCTCCGAAGGGCAAATTCATCTATTCGGCACCGATGAGCTGGGCCGCGACATTTTCAGCCGCACGATTGTTGCCACCCGCACCTCACTTTCCATCGGTGTATTGGGGGTGTTCATCGCCTTCGTGCTCTCGTTGATTATCGGTGGCGTCGCCGGGTACTTCGGCGGCTGGATCGACTACGCGATTCAGCGCTTTACCGAAATAATCCGCGTGATTCCGGTGATTCCGCTGTACATGGGCCTGGCAGCAACCTTCCCGGTCGATTGGTCTGGCGAGCGGGTATACTTCGCGATGACGCTCATCCTCGGCCTTGTGGGTTGGCCCACCTTGGCGCGGCGCATCCGGTCGCAACTGCTTACCCTCCGCGATGAGGACTATGTGGTCGCGGCTCGGCTGGGCGGTTCATCGCCCACCCGGATTATCGGTCGGCACTTGTTACCGGCTTTCACGAGTTACATCATCGTGGACCTTGTGATCTCGTTCCCCTACATGATTTTGTCCGAGACGGCCCTGAGCTTCATCGGCCTTGGCCTTCGTCCACCGTCGATTAGCTGGGGCATCTTGCTGAAAGACGCGCAGAACGTGCGCGCTATCGAACAGGCCCCGTGGCTGTTTATCCCAGCCTTGTTCGTGGTCGCGGCAGTATTGGCCTTCACGCTGTTGGGCGACGGCATCCGCGATGCAGCGGACCCATACAGCGAAGGGGGGCGCTAGATGACCAACGAAACCATCCTCGACGTCCAAAACCTGCGAGTCGGCTTCAACACCGACGAAGGCTTTGTGCAGGCCGTAGACAACGTCAATTTTACGGTGAAGCGCGGCAAAACGCTCGGCATCGTCGGCGAAAGCGGTAGCGGCAAGAGTGTAAGCACCAAGGCACTTATGCAGTTGCTACCTGGCAATGCGGTCATCGACGACGATTCGGCGATGACCCTCACTAAATCCGATGGAAACACGGTCAATATCGCAAAGCTAGCCCCACACGGCAAGGAAATCCGCGATATTCGTGGCGACGAAATCGCGATGATTTTCCAGGAGCCGATGAGTTCATTCTCGCCGGTTTACACCATCGGTAATCAGATAACCGAAGCGATTCGTGCACACAACAAAATCAACCGCCGCGAGGCCAAACGCATCGCCATAGATATGTTGGAGCGCGTCGGCATCAGCAACCCGGCGCAGCGCTTCGACCAATATCCGTTCGAACTAAGCGGTGGTATGCGCCAGCGCGCGATGATTGCAACGGCGCTGTCGACGAGTCCGTCGCTGCTCATCGCAGACGAACCGACAACCGCCCTTGATGTAACCATTCAGGCGCAAATCCTCGCGCTGATGGGCACCTTGCAGGATGAGTTCGACATGGCGATCATCTTCATCTCGCACGACCTGGGCGTAATCGCCCAGGTAGCCGATGAAATCGCCGTGATGTACCTGGGGCGCATTGTGGAGCATGGCACCACGCGCGACCTCATCACCAACCCCAAGCACCCCTACACACAGGCGCTACTGAAGGCCATCCCGCGCATCGAGAACCTGCACGAGCGCTTGAAACCCGTCGGCGGAGACATCCCCGGCCCGATGAGCCGCCCGCCGGGTTGTGCCTTTCATCCGCGCTGCCCGCATGTCATCGAGGGCCACTGCGACGTGGACCTCCCGCCCGGCTATAACATTAGCGAGACGCACGACGTAAACTGCTTTTTGTACGAAGATCAACCGGAGGAGGTCGCACGATGATAGCTCCTGTGTTGTTTGGCTCTCTCGCTAGCCTGGTGATACTGGTCGCTACGTGGCGCATCTTCCAAAAGGCGAACAAAACCGGCTGGCACGCATTGATCCCGATCTATAACGGTGTTGTTTGGCTGGACATCGTGCAGTTTCCACGTGTGTGGCTGCTTATCCCGGTGATCACGACCGCGACCACGGCCATCTGGCTTAGTAGCACGGAACTCGCGCTGGGTGTGCAAGTCGTGTTTGCGGCGCTGTTGATCGCATCTTTTGCGCTATCGGTCGCACAGGCCATATTTTTGGCGCGGGCCTTTGGCCGCGAGGAAACGTGGTTTATCGCCGGGCTGGTGATATTGCCAGTTGTGTTTTTGCCCGGGCTAGCCTTCGATGAGAAGCGACGCTACCGATACTACTTCGACCTGGACGCGGTGAAATATGCGGACGCCGAAGACGTGCTGCTGCGTGTCGATGACCTGAAGGTGTACTTCCCCACCTTCAACCGCGACCTGCTTCGCACGCGTGGCCCCGATGTTCGCGCCGTCGATGGGGTCACGTTCATGCTGAAGCACGGCGAAACGCTTGGCCTGGTGGGTGAGAGTGGCAGCGGCAAAACGACAATTGGCCGCTCGATCCTCAACGCAGTGACGCCCACCGGCGGCGATGTGTCGCTGCACATCGATGACGAGGATTACACCCTGGCAATCGACAGCAAAATTCCCGCTGCATTCATTGGGGAAGTGGAGCAAACGCTGCCGGAGCGCTTCCGCGCAAACGCGCTCAACAATACTCGCCGCGACCTGCTTCGAAAGGAGATCGAACGGGCGCGTGAGCACATGCAGTTAATTTTCCAAGACCCCTATTCGTCGTTGAACCCGCGTATGACCGTCTACGACATCATCGCGGAACCATTGATTTCCAGCGGCGTGGCTAAAGGCGATGAACTGCGCGAGCGCGTGCAGGATATTGCCAAGCGATGCAAGCTCAATGTCGAGCATCTGAGGCGCTTTCCACACGCGTTTAGCGGTGGCCAACGGCAACGCATCGGTATTGCACGCGCGCTGGTGACGAACCCTAAGTTCATCGTGTGCGATGAGTCCGTTTCGGCGCTCGATGTGTCCATTCAGGCGGAAATCCTCAACCTGTTGGCCGATTTGCAGCAGGAATTTGGGGTCGCGTACCTGTTCATTGCCCATGACCTGAGCGTCGTCGCGCACATCAGCGACCGGGTGGCAGTGCTTTACCTCGGTCAAATCGTGGAACTCGCGCCCACCGAGGATTTGTTCCGCACGCCGAAGCACCCCTACACCGAGGCGTTGATGTCCGCCATTCCAGAGATCGACCTAGATAACAAGCTGCAACCGATTGCCCTCACAGGCGAAATCCCATCACCTACCGACCCGCCGAGCGGCTGTCGCTTCCATACCCGCTGCCATTACGTCAAGGACCGGTGTAAGCAGGAAGTTCCTACACTCACCGAGCATGCGCCAGGGCACTTTGCATCGTGCCACTTTGTCGATGAACTCACGCTCAAGGGCGTGGACATCCCTGTCGCCGATGTCGCAGTAGCAGGTGCGGAGTAGGCACACATGACTGTGATTCTTGTCACGCTGGATGGCGTCCGCCCGGATGCCATCCAGCAGGCGACAACACTGAATCTGGACCGAGTCATCGCCGAGGGCGCGTATACGATGGCGGCACGGTCCGTCATGCCGACGATGACGCTACCGTGCCACATGTCGATCGTTCATAGTGTGCCGCCGGAACGCCATGGTGTCATCACAAACGAGTATCGACCGATGGCACGACCGGTGCCGGGGCTGTTCGAAGTGGTGCGGAACGCGGGCAAACGCGGGGCAATGGTGTTCAACTGGGGACCTCTGCGCGACCTGACCCGCCCAGAAAGCCTCAGCTACAGCTACTTCGAGGAAATGAACTTCGACGACCTGCCGAATACCGATCACCGCACCATCGATATTTCAGTTGCGTTGCTCGGGCAGCGTCGCTACGACTTGATATTCGTTTATATCGGTGCGCCAGATGAAATCGGCCATGCGCATGGTTGGATGAGCGAGGCGTACATTCGACAGGTGGAAGTCGCCGATGCTCAGGTGGGCCGCCTGCTCGCCGCGATGCACCCCGAAGATACCATCCTCATCGAAGCAGACCACGGTGGCCATGACCGCAATCATGGGACCGATATGCCAGAGGATATGCTCATCCCGTGGATGCTGTACGGGCACGGCGTACAGCCCGGCGAAGTTTCGCAACCGGTGACCTTGCTCGATACCGCGCCGACTCTGACATCTCTTCTGGGCATTGGCCAGGGAAAATACTGGGAGGGCAAACCGGTTACCGAGGCGTTGGCCTAACCCACCAGCCCGGTCACATGGAGGTCGACATGGGCGCGGTCGAGTGCTTGTTGCAATGCCGCCGACGGCGGACGGTCGGTAATCAAGCGGTCGATTTCAGCAAGCTCACCAATTTTTACCAACGCAGCTTTATCTAGCTTGGTGTAGTCGGCAAGTACCGTCCGCTGGCGGGCCTGTTGCATCATCACGCGCACGATCTCTGCCGCGTCTACGCGGTATTCCATAAGACCATTCGTGTCGTTGATGGCCCCCAACGACACCACCGCATGATCGGCCTGGAAGAGGCGTAGTTGATTAGTCAACAATGGGCCAGATGTCTCGGTGTCGACGCCATTGTATACACCGCCAAGCAAAAACACATGATGATCGGTTTCGTTGTTGCCCCACATCGTATGCGCGACACTGCTGCAATTGGTGATGACCGTTAGCCCCTGCAACCGATTCACCGACTGCTCTGCGAAAATCGCGGTGGTCGTACCCGCACTCAAGAACACGCTATCCCCGTCGTCGATAAACTGGGCTGCATACTGGCCAATCGTCTCTTTCGCCTGACGGTTGATCTGGCTGCGTAGGGCCATCGTATTTTCCTGGGCCGTTTGGAAGCGCACCGCGCCGCCGTGCACTTTTCGCAGCATCCCCTGCTCGCTGAGCACGGTCAAGTCTCGACGAATCGTCTCCACCGAGACATCGAACCGTTCGGCCAGCGAATCGACATTTAACCGTTCGCTCTCGTTGAGTAAATCGAGTATTTGAAGATGCCGTTCCTCGCGTTTCATGTTCGTCCGCTATCGACTGTTGCGCTGTTAGGTGTAAGGTCCAAAATCGAACTTGAAGTCGACCGAAGGCGTCCGCAATTGTGCGTCCATGCCACCATCGACGAAAATCCGCGACCCGGTGATGTAGGTCGCATCATCCGATGCAAGGAATGCAACCGCTCCGGCCACATCTTCGGGGGTTCCCTGGCGTGGCAACGGAATGGTCTCTGACGGTGGAACCGGCGTGCCGCTCACCACGGTACCGTTGCCGACCTTTGTACTTCCCGGTATGACGGCATTCACACGTATGTTGAGGTGCGCGAGATCGAGAGCCATAGCGCGGGTTGCC
>CAYSVE010000122.1:0-11340 GCA_964434365.1 uncultured Anaerolineaceae bacterium
GCGCATGAATGGACCACCCGGCGCTACCAATTGCCCCTGTGGGTTATCGTGGCACGCGGCGCGCTGATACCGCTCACAATCGGTGCGGTGTGGATGGTCGTGGTGTATGGCAACTACGCGGCTATGCTCCGCGAGGGTACCGTCGTCGAGGGCGAAGTTCTCGCGCTGGAAGAGACCGCCGGGGTGTATCGCATCGAGTACACCTATGACCCGAACAAGGGCGACCCGCCCGATTTCCGCACGCAATGGCAGGCCGTTCCAGAGGACTTCTACAAGGCGCGAGAGCGGGGGCAAACCCTGCCGACATACTTCCTCAACCGTGACCCTGATGTGAGTTCGATTACCGTTATCACCGATGCGCTGGAAAGCGCCATGCTGGCGGTCGTGCTCATTTTGGGGACGCCGTTGTGGGGGCTAGGGGTGTTCATCCACTGGCGACGAACCCGTCGGCCTGCTCAGCCGCCCGCGACAGTTACGGAGACGGCCAGCCCTAGCCCGGCTTAGTGCAACACCGTGTCATGAAACGTCCGCGACACCCGCGTCTCCGCCAGCACACGCCCCCGACCGATGACCGCCCGCCGGTGGGGGTGCATCCGAACCGCCTCCACGGCGGTTTTTGCGTCTAGCAGCACGAGGTTCGCCGGCGCACCGACTTCCACACCATACCCGTTAAGGTGGAGCATCCGCGCGGCGTTGTAGCGCGGCATATCGAACACAGCCTGGATTTCATCGGGCGCGGCGAGGTGCGCCGCGTGCGCCGTGATGAGCGCCACTTCGAGCGGGTCCATTCGCCCGAACGGGTAAAACATGTTTTGCAGGTCGTCCTGCCCACACGTGACATTCACCCCGGCTCGTAGTAGCTCCTTCACGCGGGCAATGCCCCGCTGCACCGGGTGACCACCATGCCGACCTTCCAGGTGTAAGTTGATGGGCGCGTTCGTGATGATGTGCAGGTCGGCCTCTTGCGCGCGCGCGATGATGCGCGCGGCGGTGGCGGCGTCCCAGCTATCCATCGCGCAGCAGTGGCCCGCCGCCACCCGACCCTGGTACCCGTTCGAAATAGTCTGCTCCGCGAGTACGCCCAACGACTGCCAGTACGGGTCATCGGTTTCGTCGATGTGCATGTCGATGTCGACGTTGTGGGCCTTGGCAATTTCGAAGGCGATTTCGATCTGCCGCGCCGCGTCGTCCATATTTTTCTCGCCGTGGGGCATCCCACCGACGAGGTCCGCGCCGTGCTCCATCGCCTGCCACATCAAATCGACGATCTTCGTGTCGGTGGCCATCCCATGCTGCGGGAAGGCCACCACTTGCACATCGATGATGTCTGCAAAGCGCTTCTTTACCTCAAGGATCGGTTCCAGAGTGCGTAACCCAGCCGTCCGATCGATGTCGACGTGGCAGCGCATCCACAGCACACCACACGCAACCGCCTCTCGCAACGTCTTCGACGCGCGCGCGATGATGTCGTCGGCGGGCATCTGCCGCTTGATCTCGCCATAGAGTTTGATCGCCTCTTCCAGCGTGCCAGACTGATTCACCGCGCCGTCCCACAGCAGCGCGTTCTCCAGATGAAAGTGCGATTCGACAAACGCCGGGGAGACCATCGCCCCCTCCGCGTCGATCTCGCGCGCGCCAGTTACGACTCCATCCCCAATGTGGGCAATCAGGCCGTCGCGGATACCAATGTCGATGGATTCGCCGGTACGGTCGTGGGAGGCATTGCGGATGACGAGGTCCATATGCAGTGTCAATTCTTTGTGGATAGCAGAATAACTACGGATGGTACCCAAATCTGCCGTAGAATCAAAAACAGGGCAGGCGGAAAGCCTACCCTTGTGGGTACTTCAACAGAAAAAACGACCGGCAGTCTAGCGCTTGGTGTAGGTCGGGGCCTTACGCGCACGCTTGAGACCAGGCTTCTTGCGCTCCTTCACGCGGGCGTCACGCGTGAGGAAGCCATGCCCCTTTAGCAGGCTGCGCAGGTCCGGGTCGATCTTCAGCAGGGCGCGGGCCACACCCAGGCGAATCGCATCGCGCTGGCCGCTGATGCCGCCACCGTTGACGTGTACAGAAATATCGTACTGGGCTTCCTGGTTGACCACCGTCAGCGGTTCCATCAGCGCGGCAACGTCACCGGCACGTGGCAGGTAGTCGGTGGCTTCTTTGTCGTTGATAATCACATTACCGCTGCCGCCGGGGTACAGGCGCACACGCGCAGTCGCACGCTTACGCCGCCCAACGCCCTCGTAGTACTGCGAGGCAAACAATTCAGACATAGGTTACTCGCTCTTCCGCGTCTCGATCTTCAGTTCTTCGGGCTGTTGGGCCTCGTGCGGATGCGTCGGCCCGGCGTAAATCTTCAGCTTCTTCAGCATATTGCGGCCCAGCGTATTGCTCGGCAGCATGCCCTTCACTGCGGATTTAATCACGCGCTCTGGGTGCTTCTCAAGCTGTTCGCGCAGCGGCACGCCCTTGATGCCACCCGGATACCCCGAGTGCCGCCAGTACATCTTCTGGTCCAGGCGATTCCCGGTTACGGTGATCTTCTCGCAGTTGATGACGATCACATAGTCGCCAACATCGAGGTGGGGTGCGAAGATGGCCTTGTGCTTCCCGCGTAGCAGCGGTGCAATCCGCGCCGCGAGCCGCCCCAGGTTTTGCCCCTCCGCGTCCACAACCCACCATTTGCGCGTCGGCTCGATGTCCGATGGTGTGGTGCTAAAAGTCTTCTGGTGCATGTTGTTCTTTCCCTATGGCGGTCACCCGCCGTGTTATGCTTTCATCGTAGCGCACACGCGCCAAAACCAGCCCCTGCGGCGGGGCGACTGTTACGCCCTGCGCCAACCTGGCCGCTTCGATTATCTCGCGGAACGCAGCGACGGCCAGCGTCCCACGGCCCACATCATATAACAGCCCCACCGTGCGGCGTACCATCCGATAAAGAAAGGCATCCGCCTCGATGTGATAAACCAATTGGTCGCCTGCGACGACCCATTCGCTGCGATGCACCGTGCGGACGGTATTATCGCCCTGTGGTGGTGTGCCCAATGCGGCGAAATCTCGCCTGCCGGGCAACCACGCCGCAGCGGTCTGCATCGCCTCGATGTTCAATTGGCGCCGTACCACCCACGCGGTTGTATGTTCCAGCGGCAACCGCACCGCCGACTGAATCAACGTGTAGTGGTATGCGCGCATTTGCGCATCGAACCGGGGGTGGAACCCCTGGGGTGCTTCGGCGAGGTCCTGTAGGGCAACATCTGGGGGCAGGTGGCTTTCGATAGCGCGGAAGAGGGCGGTTTCGCCGTGCTTCCAAGTTGCATCGAAGGCAATGACCTGCCCTGTCGCGTGGACGCCCGTGTCGGTACGGCCTGCGGCCAACACAGTTGTCTCCACGCCCAGTACAGCGCTTACAGCCGCCTCGACGACACCCTGTACCGTGGGCAACCCGGCCTTCTGGCGCTGATAGCCCAAATAGGCTGCACCGTTGTAGGCCAGGGTCGCCCGGTAGCGCTTAGTCGTCGTCACCCCGTTCGGTCAGTTCCAGCAGCACCATCTCGGCCTGGTCGCCCTTGCGCGGCCCCAGCTTGATGATGCGCGTATAACCGCCGTCGCGGTCTTCGAAGCGCGGTGCGATCTCATCGAACAGCACCTGCACCATATCGCGACGGTTGTACATACGGCTGGCGGCGAGGCGTTGGGCGTGCACAAGCTGGCCCTGGTCGCCGCTCTCTTCGGCACGGCGAATGCCGCGCTTGGCGATGGTAATCAGTCGTTCGGCATGGCCCCGAACGAACTGAGCCTTGGCTTTGGTCGTCTTGATGCGACCGTGTTCGAGTAGCTGGATGGCGAGATTATTCCGCAGGGCCTTACGCTGCCCAGTGTTGCGCCCCAGCTTTTTCCCACTTACGCGATGGCGCATGGTAGCTAGTCTCCGTTTTCACCTTCGGTTTCGAGGTAGCCCTTGGCCTGAAGCTTTTCGACAAGCTCGTCCAGCGACTTTTCCCCAAAATTGCGGATCGCAAGCATGGCGTCTGGCCCACGGTCGAGCATGTCCAGCACATCACCGATCGTGGTGATGCCGGTGCGCTTGAGCGAGTTGAACACGCGCACACTCAGGTCCAGTTCCTCGATGGGCTTTTCGTAGAGCTGCGCCGCTGGCCCGCTCTTTTCTTCTTCTTCGGCACCGGGTTGTTCGATGTGCAGCCCAGAAAGGCTGGTATCGGTCTCTGGCCCGCCGATGACCACCAGATGGCGCATCAGCAATTGCGCCGCCTGGTGCAGCGCGTCCAGCGGGCGAACGGTGCCGTCCGTCCAAATTTCGATAATCAGCTTGTCGTAGTTGGTGCGCTGACGAACGCGCGCCGGTTCGACATCGAAGTTCACACGACGAATTGGGCTGAAGATCGCATCGACCGGCAGTTCGCCGATGGGCAAACGCCCGCGCTCTTCCGCCGGGCTGAAGCCCCGCCCCGCCCGTACTTCGAATTCCATCTCGAGGTGGGCGTCCGGGCTATCGACGGTGAACAGGTACAGGTTCACATTTTCGATGCGCACTTCTGGCGGGCAGATGATGTCTGCCGCCGTGACTGTGCCCTCGCCACGATGTTCCAGCCGCAGGCGTGCACTCTCGACATCGTCCACCAACTCCAAACGCAGTTGCTTCACCTGCAAAATGAGCTGGGTCATGTCCTCGCGCACATGCGGGATGGTCGAAAACTCGTGATGCACGTCGCTAACGCGGATACTGGTCACTGCCGCACCAGGCAACGACGAGAGCAGCACACGCCGCAGGGCGTTGCCGAGCGTAGTACCGTAACCGCTTTCCAGCGGGGCGATAACAAAGCGACCGTAGTTGGCGGTAATGGCGTCGGTTTCCACCTTATGTGGGAGCACCATCTGGTTGTTCATCGGGTGTTTGCCCCTCTACGTGCTAGCGAATTGACTAAACGCGGCGCTTCTTGGGCGGGCGCACACCGTTGTGCGGCACCGGCGTCACATCGGTGATGGAACGCACCTTAAGCCCACTGGCCTGGATGGCACGGATAGCGGCCTCGCGACCTGGCCCCGGCCCCTTAATGAACAGATCAACCTCTTGCATGCCGTGGCCCTGGGCGGTTTCGCTGGCCGTTTGGGCGGCCATCCGCGCGGCGAACGGCGTGCTCTTACGGCTACCCTTGAACCCGGCAGTCCCGGCGCTGGCCCAGGCGATCACGTTGCCACTCTGGTCTGTCATGGAGACAATCGTGTTATTGAATGTGGCGAAAACGTGCCCCTGGCCGTACGGTATGTTTTTGACGACTTTCTTGGCGGCTCGGCGTCCGCCTCTCCGTTGACGAGCCATTCGTCCTCCAAATACTGGCTAAAATAGCGCCCCGAAACGGGGCGCGGCAGTGTGATGATGCAGTGGGGCACGCCCCACGACGAAAATGCGTGTGGCGGCTACTTGCCCCGGCGACGACCACGCCCCGGCACCGTCTTGCGCACACCACGGCGGGTGCGGGCGTTGGTGCGCGTGCGCTGGCCACGCAACGGCAGGCTGCGACGATGGCGCAGGCCCCGGTAGCTGCCGATTTCGCTAAGGCGGCGGATGTTCAGCGCCACCTGACGGCGCAGGTCACCTTCTACGGTGTAGCTGGCTACCTGTTCGCGGATAGACTGCACTTCGGCTTCCGAGAGGTCACGCACACGGGTGTCCTTGTTGACCCCGGCGGCCTCCAAAATATCGTTGCTGGTCGTCCGACCGATTCCATAGATATACGTCAACGCAATCTCGATGCGCTTGTTGCGCGGGATGTCGACGCCTTCAATACGAGCCATAAATCCTTACCCCTGGCGCTGCTTATGCTTCGGGTTGGAGCAGATAATCATCACGCGGCCTTTGCGCTTGATAACACGGCACTTCGGGCAGCGCTTCTTGACGGATGTCGAGACCTTCATGTTGTTACCCTTCTCGCCGAATAACGAACTGTGAATTTTACTATACATCGGCACTTTTGTACAGCCGTTGCCTGTTAGGGCAGCGTCAGAATTTGCGGTGTGCCGTCGGTGATGGCGATGGTGTGCTCGAAGTGTGCACAAAGCGAGCCATCGCGCGTGACGACCGTCCACTTATCGCCGAGTTCTTTCGTATCGGCGCGGCCTGCCGTCACCATCGGTTCGATGGCGTAGGTCATACCCACTTCGAGTTTTGCGTCTGGGAATTGACGGTTGCGACGCCCCTTCGGCCACCAGTTCGGTACCGAGGGTTCTTCGTGCATGGCCCGGCCCACACCGTGCCCCGTATATTCCCTGACGACACCATACCCCTGTTTCTTTACGTATTGGGCGATGGCCTGGGCCACATCGCTTACATTGTTGCCCAGCACACTAGCCTCGATACCCACGTACAACGCCCGCTCGGTGATATCCAGCAGGCGTTGCACCGCCGCCGGGATTTCGCCTACAGCATGGGTGTAAGCCGCATCGCCCACGAAGCCCTCGTAGTGACAGCCCGTATCCACGCTGATGATGTCGCCATCCTTTAGGGCACGGCTCTTACTCGGGATGCCGTGCACCAACTCGTTGTTGACGGACGCGGTAATCGTGGCAGGGAAGTCGGGCGCATCGCTCTTTGGGTAACCCAAAAACGCAGGTACCGCGCCGTGGTCACGGATGACCGTCTCGGCGATTTCATCGAGTTCCGCCGTCGTCACACCCGGTTGGATGGCGGCTCTCATCTCTGCGTGTGCTCTGGCGACGATGCGCCCGGCCTCCCGCATGATCTCGATTTCTTCCGGCGTTTTGAGTACCACTGCCATGCTGCGTTCCCTGCGCTACTGCTTCTTCTTGGCCTGCCGCGCATCGATGGCACTACGAATCGCCATCGTCACCACCTCGATCGGTTGGTCGGCGTACACATGCTCCACAAGGTGATGTTCCTTGTAGTAGGCGATCAGCGGCGAAGTCGTCTCCTCGAAAATTTCGATCCGCTTGATGATCGAGTGTGCGTTGGCATCATCTGGGCGGCGCTTGACCTCTTTGCCCTTGCCATCTACTTCCAACCGCGGCGGGTAAGCCTTCTCCGGGTGTTCGACAAACTTCCACTCGCCGAGACCCTCGTTGTTATAGTAGATATTGTAGCTACCGCCGCCGACCTGGATGCGACCGAATGTACGCTTAAACGCCACGAAATAGTCGATTTCCATCAACACGACCGCCGTAACCCCCTGGCCTTTGTCGGCAAGGTGTTCCTTCAGCCAGTTGGCCTGGTTCGTGTTACGCGGGAAGCCGTCCAATATCACACCGTTGACGGCATCATCTTCGTCCAGGCGATCTTCCACGATGCGGCAGGTTAGGTCATCGGAGACAAGCTGCCCCGCCTTCATGATCTCCTGCACCTCGCGGGCCAGGTCATCGTCGCGCGTTTTCATCGCGCGGAAGATGTCGCCAGTCGACACGTGCGGGATGCCGTAATGCTCGGCGAGGATACCTGCCTGCATACCCTTCCCGGCCCCTTGCACGCCCAACATAATAATGTACAAACCCATCAGAACCTCACAAGTGTATTAAGTCACCGAGCAGTACCGCAGGGCACATAGGGCAGCCGTTCCACCGAAGCTGCCCCATGCACGAGACGCTATTTGCGCATGAAGCCTTCGTAGTTGCGCATCACAAGCTGTGCTTCTAGCTGGCGCATCGTGTCGATCACCACACCGACAACGATGATAAGGCCAGCCCCGCTAAGCACCAGCGCGGCGTTACCTGCCACCTGATTGCCACCGACGGTCACCAATGGGAAAATGAGCCGGTTGATGGCATCGACAAAGCCGGGTACCACTGCGATGAGGCCCAGGAAAATCGCACCCACCAGCGTGATACGCCTGGTTAATCGCACGATGTACTCCTCGGTGCGTTTGCCGGGCCTAATACCGGGGATAAACCCACCCTGCCGTTGCAGGTTCTCGGCGAGGCCCTGGTTGGCGACCATCACATCGGTATAGAAGAACGTGAAGCCCACCACCAACAGGAAGAACGTGAACCAGTACCAGAACCCGGTCTGGTTACCGAACGTGATCGTCAACTGGGTGGTGAATTCGCTGGGTGGCAGCAAACTGGCGATAATCGCCGGGAACGTGATGATCGACTGCGCAAAGATGAGCGGGATCATGCCGACCGGGTTCACCTTCATCGGGATGTAGCTCGCGCTACCGCCGTACTGCTTGCGCCCACGCACGCGCTTACCATATTGCACCGGCACCCGGCGCACCCCTTCCTGGATGAACACGATACCCAGTACGCTGATGAGCGTGATGACCACGAACAAAACCAGGTTGTACACCCACGGCTGCGACGAGTTCGTCAGCAGGCTGACGAGGTTTTGCGGTGCAGTGGCGACGATACCCGCGAAGATGATGATCGAAATACCGTTGCCGATGCCGTCTTCGGTGATGAGTTCCCCGAGCCAGATGGCGAACATCGTCCCGGCGGTCATCGTGGCGATAACCGAGGCCGTCAGCAGTGGTTGGCTGCCGAAACCCGGGATGATAGGTGTGCCCCCCAACTGGGAGAAGATGTTGATTTGCGCGACAGCCTGCAAAATTGCCATCGGGATGGTGAGGTAGTAGGTATAGCGCTGAATCTTCTCCTGGCCCCCCGGTTCCTTCTGGATACGCTCGAGGGCAGGCACCACCGGCACCAACAACTGGAAGATAATCGACGCGGTGATGTAGGGGTACACCCCGGTCGCGATCACGCTGAAGTTGGCGACTGCACCACCGCTGAGCAGGTTTAGCACCCCTACGAGGCCCGCCCCCTCTGGGCTGTTAAGCAACTCGTTGAGCGCCGTGCGGCTAACACCGATGACCGGCACATGGGCTGCGAACTGGTAGATCACCAGGATGAGACCCGTGAAGATGAGCTTATTGCGTACCTCCGGCACCCGGAAGGCATTACGTAAGGCCGCGATCATGCGAAACGTCCTTTAAAACTCTAACGAACGACAGGCCGGTACACATGCCCGGCCTGAGTGGTATTTAGCTGGTGGGCGGGTATAGCTTATCCATCGTTTCGCGCGGGAGCTTGCGCACCGTCGCGTGGATGCCCGTCACACGGAGTTCGATCTTCTCGGTCGAACCGCCCTTTTCCTCGATCTTGCTCACAGCACCCTTTGTGAAGCGGTGCGCGCGCACGGTCAGCTTCTTGGTCAGTTCCCCGTTGCCGAGGATAACCACCGGCTCACCAGCTTCGCGGATGAGGCCCCTGGCCTGCATCTCCACCGGGGTGACCCTGTCACCATCTTCGAAGTGCAGTTCCAGGATTTGCACCTTCACTTCCTGGTATTCGATGCGGAAAGGATTGGTGAAACCACGCTTGAACGGCAGGCGACGTACCAACGGGAGCTGACCACCCTCGAAGTACGGCCCTTTACCGCCACCACTGCGTGCGCCCTGGCCCTTGGTACCACGGCCTGCGGTTTTACCCTTCCCGGCGGCGATACCACGCCCCACACGGGTGCGCTTCTTCTTGGAGCCGGGTGCTGGCTTCAGGTCATGGAGTTTCATTTAGACGCTCCTTTTGCTTCAGCCTCGTCTTCATCGTCGGTGTCGGCTTCTGCGTCAGCCGCGTCGTCTGCCTCAGGTTCGGCTTCTGAGACCGGTTCCTCGACCTCTTCAGCGACCGCCTCAGGCGCTTCTTCGGCCACTGCTTCGGCTTCTGAGACCGGCTCCTCGGCTTCTTCTGCTTCAGCCTCTTCCACCACCGGAGCCGCCTCGGCGACTGGTTCTGGCGCCGGGGTAGGCGGCACAAGCGTCGAAATATCCACATGCCCGACCTTGGTGATGGTGGACGCAGCCGCCACGGGTTGCTCGACTTCCGTGCTATCGACCTCTTCGTATTCGATGAGGTGCAGAATTTTCGCGACCATGCCGCGCACGGTCGGCGTATCTTTACGGATGACGGTGCTGTTCATCCGCCCCAGGCCGAGTGCCTTGCAGGTGGCACGTTGCTTTTTGTTATAGCCGATGGGGCTGCGCACCAAAGTTATCTTTAATGCCTTATCACTCATCGGATGCAGCCTCACCCGCTTCAGCCTCTGCCTCCGGGGCCTTTTCACCATCGCCATTATCGACGATTTCCATCTGGCGCTCTTCGCGCAGACGGCGGCGCTCCCAGAAGGGCAGCACGTCCTCGACATCTTTACCACGCATCGCCGCGAGTTCTTGCGGGCTGCGCAATTGCTCCAGCGCCGCGAGGGTCGCCATCGCCACGTTGAGCAGGTTGTTGCTGCCCTGGCTCTTCGTGAGGATGTCACGGACACCAGCGGCTTCCAACACAGCGCGCACACCACCACCGGCGATGACGCCAGTACCGGGGGAAGCCGGTTTTAGCAGTACGCGGGCACCTGCGTAGCGAGCCGTCACTTCGTACGGAATCGTGCCTTCGGAGAGGGCGACGCGCTTCATATCCTTACGCGCTTTGTCTGCACCTTTGCGGATGCTGTCCGGCACGCCACGGGCTTTGCCTACACCCACGCCGACGCGGCCTTTGTTATCGCCAACCACAACAACGGTACGGAAGGCAAAGCGGCGGCCACCCTTGATGACCTTCGCCACGCGGGTGATATCGACCACGCGCTCGTCGAGTTCTTCCTTATCGTCGTCGCGGCGGTTTCTCGGTTCTCTTGCCATTTGCTGTAACTCCCTAGAACTTCAGCCCGGCTTCGCGGGCAGCCTCGGCAAGCGCAGCGACGCGACCGTGATACCGGAACCCACCGCGGTCGAAGATACATTCTTCGACCCCAGCGGCCTTCGCCCGGTTCGCAAGCGCCTCGCCCACCAGCTTGGCGGCATCGACCTTGCTCATCTCGTCGGTGATGCGTTGCGCTATCTCTTTATCCACCGTGGAGGCACTCGCAAGCGTGTGCCCCGCGTCATCGTCGATAACCTGGGCGTAGATGTTGTCCAGGCTACGGTAGACATTCAAGCGCGGGCGTTGCGCCGTGCCGTACACCTTCGCACGGATGCGACGGTGGCGGCGCTTGCGGGCCTTGTACTTTTTACTGCCTTTGATGTCTGCCATCGGTTACCAACCTTACTTCTTACCGGCTTTACCGGCCTTGCGGCGCACGTACTCGTCCTCGTAGCGCACACCCTTGCCCTTGTAGGGCTCCGGCGGGCGCAGTTCGCGGATGTTGGCGGCAAGCTGGCCCACGACCTGCTTATCGATGCCATCGATGTGCAGGGTACGGCCACGGCTCTCCTTCGGGATTTCGAAGGTGATGTTGTCGGGCGGGTTGACCACCACTTCGTGGCTAAAGCCCACCTTCATCACCAAATCCTTGCCGCGCAGTTCCGCCTGGTA